>JBBRDV010000218.1:0-1519 GCA_038203565.1 Atribacterota bacterium | reverse complement strand
GCCAAAATGGGGGTCTTTCATCATTCCGATAATAATCTCTGTTGCTTGGGGAAACATCGAAGAAGTAATCACCCCGACAATTTGTGCTTCTTTATTATATTTTTTAACTTGGGAAATAATTCTTTGATAAGCTAATTTGGCTTCCTTTTCATCTTTAATATTTAATTTCACCCCTCCTGCATCTGTTTTATGGATGATATCAGGAGAGACAATTTTCATCACTATAGGAAAATTTATTTCTTTGGCCAATCCGGTCATTTCTTCTTCGCTCTTTATTAATTTAAAATCAGGAACAGGAATTCCATATTCCCTCAATAATTCTTTTGCCTCTGTCTCCAATAAAGAGCGTTTTTCTTTTTTGGCTTTCTGGATAATTCTATGCATCTCTTGCTCCTTGTTTGTTTAGTTATTTAGTTGGCTGGTTAGAATGTCCGTCAATAATAAACATATATTGCTTTTTATGTAGGGGACGGACTCATCCGTCCCGAGTCATTTGGTAATTTTTGCTAGCGGGTTCGATGAATCGAACCCCTACATTTAGCTCCGGAATTCATCCTATTTACTTATCACTTATTACACATTACTTTGTATTTTTTTTCTATACGTTAAACACTAAACTCTCTTCGCTATTCACTAACGACTATTTTTTAAACTTTGTAAATATATCTTCTGAATCACTCTTGCACATCTTTCTCCGGTTTCATAATTGGGGATACTATATTTCTTTAATTCTCTAATGGCTTCTTTTACTAATCTGCCAGCCATAAAATTAGCAAATATAGGTATTTTTATTTCTTCTTTTATTTTCCCTAAAGCGGTGGCAATCTCTGTGGAATCCATAGAAGCGGTAGGAACAAAGATAGCCATGATGGCATCATATTCCGAGGAAATAATTTTACTAACCCGGGCAAAATTTTCAGCACCGCCATAAGCCAGAAGGTCGAAAGGATTTCCTAAAGAGACATGAGGAGGAAGAATTTTTTTTAGTTCGCCTTTTAAACTTTCGGAAGGTTCGCATACCACTAATCCCAATTCTTCTAATTGATCAGTAGCCAATACTGCAGGACCCCCTGAATTAGTAATCACTCCGATCTTATTCCCTTTGACCTTCGGGTAATGAATCAGGCCCCGGCATAAATCGAACATCTCTTCTACCCCTTCTACTCTTAATATCCCGGCTTGTCTAAAAGCAGCATCATAAATTTTATCTTCTCCTGCCAGAGAGCCGGTATGAGAGGAAGTTGCCCTCATCCCAGCTTTGCTCTTCCCCGCCTTAATAGCAACAATCGGTTTTTTAAGAACGGTCTTTTTGGCTTGAGCTAAAAATTTTCTTCCTTCTTCTAATCCTTCAATGTAGAGAGCAATAACTTTAGTCTGTGGATCATCTTCAAGATATTTAATTAAATCTACTTCGTCTACATCACATCTATTCCCATAACTTACAAATTTGGAAAAACCAAAACCCAATTCTTCTGCCATCATTAAGGCTGCCCCGCCCAGAGCACCACTTTGGGTGATA
>JBBRDV010000217.1:0-1554 GCA_038203565.1 Atribacterota bacterium | reverse complement strand
GGTACTCCAATCCTTTCCAAAGGCTAAAATCAAGGAAAAAATTAAAGCAAAATTGATAAATAGTAAATCCAGAACCAGCCAATAAAATTTTCTAAAAATTTTCTTCACTTTTATTTCCCCCTATTATGGATAATAACTTTTTTATTTTTTCTTAACTAACTAATCAATTCCTGGTCTTATACTTATTTTCCTTACCTAAATTCGCTTTTTTATTTTAATCAGTAGGATAATAATTTTTATGGTAAATAGAGAAAAAAAATAAAGTTGGTAGTTTGGCTGTCATAGCAATCTTATTAAGAGATTACCTTAGACCCAGAACTTTGCGCCATATCCTTTTGGATAGTTTGCCCTTTACAACTTTTTATATTTATTAGCTTTATCCTCTTCTACTTATATTATTCCCCAGTTTGGAAGATTTTAGACAAGATTGTAAAAAATTTTATTAAATATTTTTTAATTCACCGATTCTCCAATTAACCGATTCCTGAAAACTGTAAACTTGTATCTTGCAAACTGTATTTTAATCAGTCAATCGGCAAACCGATCAATTAACCAATTGCTCAATCCTATTTTAATCCAGTAAAAATTGCTCCCGGAAATAAAAGTCCGCCAGCTTCAGATACTCCAATACCACCCTCTTAATATCTTCTCTATCCCTCCACCATTGAGAAGCATTAAAAGGGTCATATTTACTTGGGCTAGAAATGATATTTATCTCTCTATCCAAATAACTCAAAGCTTTTGTGAATATCTTTTTGGATCTGCCGGAATGATATTTTGAAGTGACTAATATGAATGATTCTATTGCTCTATTATTCCTAATATATTCTCTAATGATCAACGCTTCGTCCTGTGTGCTTTTAGCGCCACCTTTAAGTATTATTATATTTTCCTCTGGAACTCCTAAGTCTATTGCAGTCATCTTGCTTAATTGGGCATTTCCCGGCGGTATTTCTACTCCTCTTTCCACAAAGATATCGTCGCCAACCCTATAACTATTAACAAAGACTAGTTTGTCAGAATATCTTTCATTATATATATCCACTGCTTGCAGTATCCTGTCATGTAAGCTTCCCATGAGAACTACAATCATATCACTTGCTTGCAAATCATCTTCAGCTACCAACCATTGGCCTAAATTAGGTATTAGAAATACGCTGATAAAAATAAAAAAAACAAGAAGTATCACTAAAATATTCGTTATCTTTTTGCCAGTAATCATACTATATTGTTTCATTCCCACTTTTTTCCTTGTAATTCTTGCCTTTTTTCTTTGTCATTCTTGCGTAAGCAGGAATCCAGAATAATATCACCCCCACCTTAATTCTTCCCCCTCAAGGGGAAGGAAACGATTATCGTGCCCCTCTCCCTGTAACTAAAACAACATATAACGTTTTTATTAAAATCTTTAAATCTAGCCATAAAGACCAATTCTCTATATACTCTATATCATAATTTATTGTCTCTTTTAAAGTTATATTTCCTCTACCATTTATTATAGCTAATCCAGTAATCCCCGGTTTAACCTTTAATCGTATTTTTTCTTTCCTGTCA
>JBBRDV010000216.1:0-1569 GCA_038203565.1 Atribacterota bacterium | reverse complement strand
TGGCAAAATTAATGGCAGATGCCGGAGTCATTGTGATAGCATCCTTTATCTCGCCTTTTAAAGAAGACAGAGAGATCGCCAAAAAGATTATTGGAGAGGAGGAATTTGTCGAAGTGTTCGTTGACTGCCCGCTTGAGGTATGCGAGCAGCGGGATACCAAGGGTCTTTATAAAAAAGCAAGGGAGGGAATGATTAAAGAGTTTACTGGAATTAGTAGTCCGTATGAAGCACCTGAAAATGCAGATATAACTGTAAACTCACATACGGCAAACCTTGATGAATGTGTTTTAGTAATATTTGAACAAATAGCTATCAGGATTCAATTGAACGCTCAACTGTACAATACTAATCACTGAATACTAAAAGAAACCGCTTACACGACCAGTACCTGTCGTAAAGGATGTCTCGAAGTTCATAATTTGAAGTATGGGGTTGCGGCGCATGGTACGAACCAATGCGGGTTGGCTTTGCCAAACAACTGCTCATATATGAAACACTGGTAGTCTATCTATTGTCTTTTCTAAAACTGAAATTTTACCCCCCGGAACACAAAGGAATCCGCTTGCACCTAGTCCCGAAGCATTCCGTTATGCCTTATTTCAAAAGGGCAGTTTGATGCAGGCAGTTTACTATATAGCGCTGCTTTTATTGCTATCATTTTGTTTGTAGGCCTGCTTACGTTTAGAAAGGTAGAGCTGACGTTTAATGGATACAGTGTAATAGCTTATTCAACATTAGTATGGTTCACAATTATTAAAGTAAGAAGGTGACATGTAAAATCAATACCCCAGACAGCATCCTATAATTAATGCTTTTCAATTCGATAAACTTTGCAATATTTTTACCTATTGTATTTTCTCTATATTGGTTCGCAACCGGAGGAAATTTAAAGCTTCAAAATATTTTACTTCTTATTGCGAGCTATTTTTTTTATGCCTGCTGGGATTGGCGGTTTTTATTTTTATTGGTCTTTTCTACCTTCCTGGATTATTTTACCGGTATCAAAATTTATAATTCAGAAAATAAGGTTTGGAGAAGATTTTGGTTTTGGCTTAGTATCTGTATCAACCTCGGATTTCTTGGATTTTTCAAATACTATAACTTTTTTGCGCAGTCGTTCGCTGATGGTCTTTCTGATATTGGCTTTCATGTTGACTTGTGGACACTAAATGTTATTCTGCCGGTAGGAATTTCGTTTTATACTTTCCATGGTTTATCCTATGTCATAGATATTTATAAAAAAAGAATCCACCCTGAAAAGTATTTTATTAATTATTCTGTTTTTGTAAGCTTTTTCCCACTGTTAGTTGCCGGGCCAATAGAAAGAGCTACACATTTACTTCCGCAGATTCAGCACAAAAGAAATTTCGATTATCATAAAGCAGTTGACGGGCTCAGGCAAATACTTTGGGGGTTATTTAAAAAAGTGGTTATTGCCGATAATTGTGCCGGGTTTGTTTCCAAAATTTTCAGCAATTATGAAAGTTATAATGGCGTAATTTTATTTATCGGTGCCGTACTTTTTGCTATCCAGATCTATTGTGATTTTTCCGGTTATTCTGATATTGC
>JBBRDV010000215.1:0-1577 GCA_038203565.1 Atribacterota bacterium | reverse complement strand
TTAATCGGTTGACCAAATAAAAAAACCCTGACTTTATCTCCAATGATTACAGGTATGTTTGTCAGGGTTTCTCTTATCAGTTGTATGTCGGGTTTTCTCCCAAATAGTCTATCAATATCTAAATTAGATAATACGAGTGTCTTGGCATCTTTGTAGTTTACTTTTTTCAGGTTAATCCTATCCCCTAAACCCACATTGGCGTTTCTTCTTATTATCCCATCAATTTGGATTACTTTTTCTCTTTGATACTCCGGAGACAAGGGAACTACCTTGGCAACAGTAGTAGATTCCTGTCCTATTATTTCTATAACATCGCCAACGTTAGCGCCTAACCTTTTCATATCCTCTAAAGGGATACGGGCGATTCCTTTGTCTATATCGAAAGATAAAGCCTTAATTACTTTCAAAGATACATCTTTTATATCAACTTTCAATTTTTATCTACTCCCTATTCCAAAAATATATTTTCAGTTTTCTATTTTTGATCAATAATCTTTAATAGCCTATTTTTAGTATTTTCTATATGTTGGGACATCATTTGTTCTACGGTTTTTTCATCCTCTTTTTCAAGGGCGTTTATTATTTTTTGATGCTCGATAATTGAATTTTCTACTCTTTCAGAAAAATTCCAAAAAACACCTTTGGGGAAGTTATCCCATAAATTCTCAATAATATTGTACAATCTACTATTTCCGGATCTCTTATATATAGTTAAATGAAATTTTCTATTATTAATATTTAACTTTCTGTAGTCTTTTTCATAAAAACTTTCTTTCATTTTTTTATTAATTTCTCTTAACTCATTCAAATCAATTGCTCTAATTTTGCCCACCGCCAAACGAGCAGAGTAGCTTTCTAATAGAGCTCTTACATTGTATGTCTCTTCAATATCTCTACGAGAAGGATTCGCTACTTTTGATTCCTTGTAAGGTGTATTTTCTATCAATCCTTCTGTTCTTAGTCTTTCTATTGCTTGCCTGATGGGCATTCGGCTTACTTTCATTTGCTTTGCCAGCCAATCTTGTGATACTTTCTGCCCAGGTTCTAAATCTCCATTTAAAATTGATTCTTTTAATAATTTATATACTTTTTCCTTTAGGGGTTGGTGATTTTTTAATTGTGAAAACAATTTTTTCCTCCATTTAATTGCTCATCATAAAATCCTTGTTGTGTTCAATGGATTAATTGGATATTGGATAATTTATATTCTATAATACTCTTAATTTCTTGTCAACCTTTTTTGGTTCTATTATTTAAAAAATGAATAGTATACTTTTTAAAGTTTAAAAGTATAGTATTTTGTGCAATTCTTTTGACATAAATCAAAACCTTTTTTCTCTTTGAGATTTAGTTTTAAATTCTATTTTTTTACTCCTTTTGAGCATTCCATTTTAAGCTTTAAGTCATTAAAAAACGGTCCGGTTTTGATTTTTAAATGACAAAAGTAAAAAAAGTATTGACAAAAAAATAAAATGGGATTATATTGAAACATAAAAGGCATATCTGATATCCAATATCCATAAATATTTTACCAAAAAATAAGAAAATTGAACATAGTCAATTATATTAATTGATAG
>JBBRDV010000214.1:0-1606 GCA_038203565.1 Atribacterota bacterium | reverse complement strand
CCTCCCTTAAGGGTAAATTATAACCTAAGGGAGGTATTATTTTAAAGATATAACTATGGAATTTTCTCTGGCGTTACCTCTGGAATTTATTATAGCTTTGAGGGTATCTTTACTGCAAAATAAGTTAACAAGGCCACCAGCAAAGTGACCAATATTCTGATCGGTTGATCTAAAAATAAAGCGATATAACCGGGTACTACTATTCCTCCGGGGGAGAAACCAACCATTTCATAAAAGGCAAAACTAACCATGGCCCCTATTCCAATCGCTTGATAGATTATTTTTCTTCTCCAAATTCATTAAAATATTCTATCAGTTTTTGCCCCATGCCTTTGGTATTTCCCAAACCGATAAGCAAAACTTTATTTTCAGTAAATTGTAAAACAAGCTGTATTATTTTTTCTATATCACGCATTCCGGATAGGTTTGCTATCTTATCAGGGGATACTTTTAATTTTAAAAGAGTCCTTTCCACTAATTTACTTTGAGTTCCGACTAGTAGTATTTTAAAAAAGTTCATTTCCTTGGCCAATAGATGAGCGAATTGAATGTTGCGCAGGACCCGATCTTCTCGACTATTCATTATGGCTATTGCCGGTAAGTTTTTTAAATAGATTTTTTTGTTTATATTTTCCCAAATCAATAAAGTAGATATTCTTTCGTTAGCAGCAAAGGCATTGACTAAAAAATATAATTTTATCTCCTTTCGAAAATTGATAGATTTTTAGTGCCCCGGGATCGGGGCTTGCTTTTAATATCCCCCGCAAAGCTAATTCTTCATCTACTCCAAGAATTTTACTAACCTGGAGAGCGATAGAAACATTTTCTTTAAAATTCATATAATTAAATTTTTCCATTATTTTATTGGCAATGTCATCCGGATTAGTTTGAATGACTTTGGTATTTAGTTTATCGGCTTGTTTTTGAAAAACAGGAAGATAATCACTTTCTGCAGTGACCAATATTCCATTTCGAGGAACAGTCAGCTTTAGTGCTTCCGCCATATCATCAAGTTCAGGCCCAATTTCCTCTAGATGATCTTGTCTTACATTGGTAATAACTCCGATAGTAGATTTTACCATCTTGTGTTCTGAAACCCATTGCAGTTCTGGGCTGATCGCCATACATTCTACCACCAGAACATTCACCTTTCTTCTTGCTGCTTCAGTAAAAATCTTCAGTTGTTCAATAATATTTGCCTTCCCTCTTCGTGGGATAGCCGCTTCGGTTCCGTCTTCCAAAATCAGCCGGGGGAGTGTTCCGGTGGTCTTAGCCAGCACTTTAAATCCAGCTTCTCTTAGACCGGCTGCGATTAAACGGGTAGTGGTTGATTTTCCCCTCGTTCCATTAACATGAATACGAATAGGAATTCTCTTTACTCTTTTATAATGATTAATCTGCTCAATGATTCCAGATATTAAAAATATTATACTAAATATAAAAATAATAAACATTTTACCTAACTTTACTGATAATTTTTATCATTTTAAACTGCGAGTGAAATAAATTTTTCCATATTTTTTTATAAACATCTACTATCCCATTTTAAAAATTCTATCATTTTATCTAAGTTATTTCAAAAAGATATTTTATAGAGGACTTTTTT
>JBBRDV010000213.1:0-1614 GCA_038203565.1 Atribacterota bacterium | reverse complement strand
AAGTGATGATAAAAGACTTAAGGAAGGGTATCACCTTTAGAGGAAAAACCCTCCCGATAATTAAATATCTAGGTGCAATCCACTTTTTTCTCTTTTATACGAAAATAATTTTCTATATCAGTAATAACTTTTTCAACTACTCTTCGAGTTTTATTCTGTGATATTTCGGAGAACATATTCTCAAAAATATTAAATATTAGATTTTTAATAGGCATTTTAATTTTGATCTTGGAAAAAAGTAATTAATATAGTATCAATATCCATGGCTACAACTTATTTCCTCTTTAAAAGGGTTTTGTTACATATAATAATTATAGATCTTTTCTATTCGCTTCAACATTTCATTAAATCACTAAAGTTTACACTAATATTAGAGTTATCACTTTTTCTTTTTTCTATGATTTTTTATACTCCTATTTTACCCTGCCATCAAAATCAGCTTCATTTTCGTATTGGAGTGGGAATTTCACAGGCATTGGGTCACGATTGGAACGATAAATAGCGGTAAATATTTCATACTGTCTTCCGACCCTCTTTGCCATTAATTATAAAAGCTTCGTTCCTTTAATAATTACCCTTAAAAAATCTTCAACCTGCCTTTCATGAAAATAATTCATCGGATTGATTTTATGAAAAAAATCTTTATCTTCCTGTTTCCATTTTTCAAGCAAATTCTCTTCGCCTTTTATAGTCCGGAGATCATTTACTAATGGCTTAGTTATCTTGGACATACCAGCAATAAACATTGCTCCACTATCTGTCTGTACACCAATTCAACTATTGGCGTAATTCCCACAACTTCGAAAGCAAACTAATTTGTTGATAGTGTAACTTTTTATATTCTTTTTCTATTCCTTGATTCCTTACATATTTGCTTATTGTATCTTCGCTGCCAAACTTACTTACAGTATTTACAAAAAATCCATCTGACCAAAATTCTCCACCCCACAGTTGCTTTTTTACTTCCGGATGTTTTTCAAATATCTTTTTGGCAGTTATACTTTTTATCCTTCTTATTATTTCTGTCACACTGTATTTTGGAACTGATTGTATTAGAAAATGCACATGATCCTTATCTGTTCCAATCTTGAAAAAAACTTATCTCGTACCTCTTGGAAATTTCAAGATGGAGTATATTACCGGTGTAACCGTAAGGCATAATTTACATTCCTCCCTTTCTGATATACAAAATTTATTTCATCGAATCTGTTTCTAAAAATTCAAGTAATCTCTCTCTTATATATTACATTACCAGAATAAGAAAAATGAATAAAGCATTTTATTCAAGTACCCGACCAGCTGTCCATCCTCCATCAACAAAAATTGTTTGACCCGTAATATAACTTGCAGCATCGGAAACTAAAAAGATTACAATTTTGGCAACATCTTCAGGAGTGCCCAATCTTCTTAATGGTGTATTGTTTATATAAATATTTTTCCAATTATTACCTTCTAAAAATTTCTCCGTTAATGGTGTGATTATCATTCCTGGTGCAACCACATTAACGTTTATATTATATTTCGCCCACTCAATAGCCATACTTTTAGAAATTGTATGAACAGCGGCTTTACTTCCATTATATATACTCCTAAAAGGTAGAACTTGTTCTCCCC
>JBBRDV010000212.1:0-1715 GCA_038203565.1 Atribacterota bacterium | reverse complement strand
CTCTTCATATTCTAATATTTCCGGTAGCTTTTTATTATTTGACATCATATCCCCCTTTTTGTTAATTAGTTAACTTTAGTGGTATTTTGTTAACTCTATAACAATATTAATACTATAGTTTTATAATGTCAAGTAATTGTTAACTATATCACAAATAATAGGGGTCCCTGGGTTTCTGTTCCTGGGTTTATGTATGACAACTGTTTGTCATAGATAACCTTTTTTTAACCTTTTTGTGGGCTGGCAAGATTCACTATACCCTGATATAAGCTTCATTTTTATATGATCTTATTTTCTATTTAAATTTTTAATAGTACTTTTTAATGAATTTTCAGCATTATTTAAACCCTTTTCTAAATCTTTAATAAACTTATTACCTTCTAAATTAATAGTCTTTTTGCAGCCATCACAAACATATTTAGGATTTTTCTCTATATCTTTTAATTTGAATTTTCTTTTATAGCCACATTCTGGACACGGGCAATCTACCTCAACGTTTTTATCAATAATCATTATAAACACCTCCTTTTAATAAAATTCGAAAATTTTGTCAGATACTCTTTCTTCTGAAAATCCAAGTAATTTATCTACCGCTAAAAGGTCAATAAATAAACCTTCTTTTTTTATTCTTGCAACTTCTTCATGAGCACCTTTACCAAAACTTAATGCAATTATAAAACCCTTGTCTTTTTTAACCCTTTGTAGTGCAGTTTCAAAATTATCTACAACATTTCTACCAACATTTTCAGATTGTTTAACCTGAATAGGATATCTATTAAAAAATGTAAATCCGTCAATACCCATATCACCAACTTTTTTAGAATTTACTGTTCCACCTAAAGCACCAATACACCAATTTTGAAATTCAAATGCTGGTAATGCTTTCAAATCAACCATATTTACCGGAAGGCCTATTATTTCAACACCTCTTGCACCGTTTTTTTCTACCCTGTTTTTCATCAATTTACAAGCTGCTGGTGATACGTCAATTCCAATCCATTTTCTTTGAAGTATTTGAGCAACTGCAATTGTAGTTCCACACCCGCAGAATGGATCTAAAATTAAATCATCTTTATTTGAAGAAGTTTTTATAATTCTCTCAAGCAGTGCTTCTGATTTTTGAGTTGGGTAACCAAGCTTTTCTGGATCTGTAGGACTTGTTATTTTTGGTATATCTATCCACCAATCATCAATTGGTGTTCCCTCTTTTCTTAAACCTATATCTGCATATTTTCCTTTTACTTTTGTTCTTCCTCTTTTAATAGTCCCTAATGAATAAGGTCTATAAATAGGTTCAAAATAATAATTTTCAGATTTTGTATAACGTAATATTACATCGTGCTTTCTCGGAAAATCTTTTTTTGGAATTCCTCCACCAGAATAACACCAAACAATTTCATTTCTAAATTTATTTATCCCAAATATACCATCGCACATTACTTTCAAATAATGTGAGGCGTGCCAATCACAGTGAAGGTAAAAAGAACCAGTATCTTTTAATATTCTATGTAATTCAAAAACACGTTCTTTCATCCATTCAATATAGTGGTTAATTCCACCTTGCCACCTATCTTCAAAAGAACGTATTTCCTCACCATCATTAAAAATTACTTCATAGTGTCTGTTAGAAAAAAAAGGTGGATCTAAATAAATTAAGTCTATGCATTTATCGGGAACCTTTTTTAACCATGTTAGATTATCACCACAATAAATAA
>JBBRDV010000211.1:0-1734 GCA_038203565.1 Atribacterota bacterium | reverse complement strand
ACTATGCTCATAATAGAAAAATAAAGGACCAGATACTGAATATGATAGATTTATAAAACTGACTAATGCGACATTATGCTAAAATGTCGCATTAGTCAGTTTAGGGCAAAAATGATTAAAAAGAAATGCTTTGAAAATAACTGGATAATAAGTAAATATAAAGAGCTAAAAGCAGATCCAATATTAATAGAAAAAGCAATATATGCATTTGAATTGCTGGGTAGTTTAATTGAAAGTAATGTTAATCTAATTTTTAAAGGTGGCACAGGATTGATGCTGCTTATTCCGGGATTCAAAAGACTTTCAATCGATATTGATATATTAAACGAATCTGATAGCGAAAGTTTAAGCAATGCATTCAATAGGATAACTAAAGAGGGAGTATTTAATGGATGGGAAGAAGATAAAAGAACTTTAAATTATAAAATTGCAAAAAAACATTTTAAATTTTTTTACAATTCTTCCATAGAAAAGCGAGAATCTTATATCCTTCTTGATATCGTGCAATCAAATTATTCATTTCTAAATACTACTGAAAAATCAATTGATTTACCATTATTTGAAGTTGAAAAAGAAATAAAAGTCGTAGTTCCCACAATAGATAGTTATGTTGGAGACAAATTAACTGCATTTGCACCTAAGACTATCGGTATTCCTTATGGTAAAAATAAATCAATGGAAATAACAAAGCAGTTATTTGACCTGGGAATTTTATTTGAGCATATCACCAGCCTAAAAGAAATAAGCCAAATATATAAAAAAATTTCTAAAACTGAAGCCTCTTACCGAGATATAGATACCCCGATAAATATATTTTTAGATGAATCAATAAATACATCTTTTCTTATCTGCCAATTAGATTTTCGCAAAAGTATTATAGATAATTATACTAAAGAACTTCGAGAGGGCATAAGAAGGATTAAAAGTTATATAGTGGATAGGAAATATTCTCTTCTAAACGCTAAAGAAGATGCTTCGAAAGTTGCTTGCCTGGCTTCTTTGATTAGGGATGATCGTTTGGATATAGATATTAAAAAAATAAAATTGGATAAGAAGTATTTGGACAAAATAAAGGATGTAGATCTTCCAGAAGATTTTAATATCCTAAATAAATTAAAAGTAATTTCTCCCGAGAGCTTTTACTTGTGGGCGATAGCTACAAAAGTAATATAGAAAAAGAAAAAGAAAAAAAATAAAGAGCGAACCTTATGAATTATAACGTTAAGGCTATAGCCTACCGATGGAAGGGAACACCTTAAACAACTAATAACGGATTTACCGCTCTAAAAAAATATATAATTTTATTTAAAAAAAGTCAAACATTTTTCATATTTTTTAATTTATTTTAATAATTGTTGCCATACAGTAGTCACAACCGTGTGATATAATGATAAAAACTTGCCTATCTCTATCTATCTCTGTAATCGGAGGCGAAAAAAGATGAACAAGATTGAAAGATTGATGAATACCATTATCATCCTCAAGACCCATCCCGGTATCCAGGTAGAAAGCCTGGCCCGGATACTTGATATCTCCAATCGTACCATCTATCGTGACTTTAGTACCTTGAGCTTTGCCGGCCTGCCGGTGCACTCTTCCACCGGACCTCACGGCGGCTACTATATCGATGAACACTACTTTCTTCCCCCTTTAAGATTTACCGGTGAAGAGGCCGCCTCCCTCTTCCTGGCCGGGAACTTTCTCCTCCAGCACAAAGGATTTCCCTACCAGAAA
>JBBRDV010000210.1:0-1772 GCA_038203565.1 Atribacterota bacterium | reverse complement strand
AAAGATATTCAAAACAGATTAGACTGGGAAAACTATCCAATAATCAGCGGATGGGAAAATATCTATGTTTCATCAGTTGAAAGTAAAAAAAATAAGATATTTGAAGGTAAAAGTATTACGGAAATCGCATCAATGAGAAGCATATCCGACCCTGCAGATGCTGCAATGACACTTTTAGCAGAAGAAGAACTGGCCGTAGGAATGATAGCCTACTGTATAAATGAAAATGAAATAGTAAATATTATGAATCATCCTTCAGTAAGTTTTATAACAGATGGATTACTTGGCGGGAAGCCACACCCTCGTGTCTATGGTACATTTCCCAGAATTTTAGGAAGATATGTAAGAGATAAAAAAGTTATATCTTTGGAAGAATCCATAAGAAAGATGACATCATTGCCGGCAGAGAAACTCAGACTAAAGAATAAGGGTAGAATCGAGGAGAATTTCGATGCAGATATCACGATATTCGATTTAGAAAATATTCTTGATAGGGCTACTTATGAAAATCCAAGACAATTTTCCTCAGGAATTGAATGGGTATTAGTTAATGGTAAAGTTGTGGTGGAGAAAGGCCGGCATACTGAAGCGCGACCAGGCAAAGTCATTAAAAGTCGATAAAAAAAGATTGAATTTTAATTTATAAAAGAAGGTGGAAAAAAATATGAATGTTCCCGAAGTTACACTGGAAAAGATAAAAGATGCTCGAGAAAGAATAAGAGATAAAGTGAATAAAACACCATGCATTTATTCATTAACACTGAGTAGAATTTTACAGAAAGAAGTTTTTCTTAAATTAGAAAATCTTCAACTCACCCAAGCTTTTAAAGTACGCGGTAATACGAATAAAATGTCCCTATTAACTCAAGATGAAAAAAATAGAGGGGTAATAACTGCTTCTTCCGGAAACCATGGTCAAGGACTTTCCTTGGCTGCTTTGCTGGCTGGAGTGAAGGCAACCATTGTCCTTCCTGAAGTAGCCCCCAAAAATAAAATTGATAAAATCAAAGAAAACAAAGCAGAAGTTATTATAAAAGGAAAAACCTACGATGATGCCAGTTATTATGCCCACACACTTGCGAAAGAAAAAAACTATGTTTATATCCCCAGTTTTGATGATTTAGATATTATTGCCGGTAATGGAAGTATTGGGTTGGAAATTTTAGAGGATGTTCCACAGGCACAAATGATTATTTGTCCCATTGGGGGAGGTGGAGGCATATCCGGAGTTTCTTTAGCAGTAAAACAATCAAAACCGGGTATTAAAATTGTAGGAGTTGAAGCTGAGAGAGCACCTTCCATGCTAAAATCAATTGAAGCTAATAAAATTGTTGAATTGAATTCCGCGGATACATTTGCTGATGGCATTGCAGTAAGAAAACCCGGTGAAATTAACTTTAGGATTGTAAAAAAATATGTCGATTCTCTTGTAATCGTTTCAGATGAAGAGATTAAATATGCAGTATTTACTTTAGCAAAAGAAGCCAAAATTATTGCAGAAGGAGCAGGAGCTGCATCCGTTGCTGCTTTATTATCTAAAAAAATCGATACTGAAAATATCTCTAATATTGTTTGTATGATTAGCGGTGGAAATATTGATATGGATATATTTGAAGACATATTAAATAATTTTAACAAATAGATTTTATTAATTTATTCACCTTAAAAAACCGTTAGTGTAAACTTTAGTGGGGTAGTAAGAAGAAAAAATATTATATATTAATAATACTTTCTTTGGTTAGTAATAAGACAAGTAGCAAGAGAAGGATCGT
>JBBRDV010000209.1:0-1779 GCA_038203565.1 Atribacterota bacterium | reverse complement strand
TATGAGTCATAGTCATGGTTAGAAGAGTTCGGCCATGGAAGGCATTTTCAAAAACGATGATCGCCGGTCTTCTGGTATGAGCCCGGGCAATCTTTACCGCATTTTCTACTGCCTCTGATCCGGAGTTAAAAAAAGCAGCTGTTTTAGGGCTATTTCCGGGAGTTAACTTTACCAGTTTCTCGGCTAATTCCACCAGAGGTTCATAGGGGACAGCGGTGAAATCGGTATGCAGATACTTTTCTGCCTGGTCTTTAACTGCAGCTACCACTTTTTTATGGGTATGTCCTACTGCCAAACATCCCCATCCCCCGGTAAGGTCAATAAACTGATTGCCGTCTACATCAGTTACTAAGGCTCCCTCACCGTGGGCAATATAACAGGGAGAAAGGGAAATGCCCATAGGTTTGGCGATATATTTTTCTCTTCTTTGGGCTATTTCCTGGGACTTTGGCCCGGGTAAACTGGTTTTAAGGGAAATGAATTTACTCATATAGTTGTGTCTCCTTTAATTTAAATTTTAAATTGATCGATAGTGAATAGTTGTTAGTTTAAAAACTCAAAACTTTTTTTCGCATGAAGTATTGTTTTTCATGAGGACAAGCCGCTACAGAACAAGGAAATTCCTATACAATTAAAGCGTCTTTTAGTATTTTATTATATCTTCTTAGAAACCTCAAGTATATTTATCTTTCTCCTATTCAACTCTTCCAAGAAGTTTTCATATATTTTTCCTTCTAAAGCATCCTCAGGAGCTACTATCCCTTTCTTGATTATCTCGCCTTTTCCTAACATCACTGCAGCAATGGCTTCCGGAAAAGCGGTAACTCTCCCCATGGCAGAAATACCATGGATGATTTTTAGCAAATTCTTTAGCCGGAACACCTCCGCATCTGGCAATAGCTGAATCTGCGTAGTCCATTTTCTTAATGCCTTCACCCAAAGTAATATTAGTTAAACCGGGAGCAAAACCCATTCCATCGATAAAAGTTACTCCATTTTTTATTGCTTTTTGATGAAGTGATTCTCCGTATTCATCCAAGGTCATTCCATTAGGAATTTCTAAACCTTCAACCTCATATTTATCCGGTTTCCTATGATATTCTTCTAAAATATCTACTGTGTTGAGCCCGGACTCAATAGCCATATCCACAACTTTATAACTACATTTCCTATCAGGCAAAGTAATAGCGCCCACATCATATTGTTCCATTAATTTCATAGTCTCTTTGCGATTATTAACATCGATAGTATGGAGCACTATCTTATCACTGTTTATCCATTTTTTAGTCTTTTCCAGTGTATTCTCTCTTCTACCCGTAATTCCAATAATTCCTACTTCTCCAACCTTGCTATTTTTGGCTAAATCCCAGGCAACGACAGAGCCTATCTTCCCTGAACCTCCAAAAACTAAAACCTTCATATGTTTTTTCCTCCTTCTTTGGTTACTTATGAAAACATCTGCAAAATAAAAAAAGCAATTAATGATAGAGCCTTCATTAATTGCCTATTATTTCACCCTTTTTTAGATGAAGTACTCGACCTTGGGTAGCGCTCCATCTAAATCCCGGGACAGATTTGATGACAGTCTTATAGTTATTCACTATAAGCCCAGCAGAAAAGATTTTACACCATCTTTTTGCTTCGGCGGAAATACCTTTCGAGAGGAATTTTAATTCTTCATCTTTACTTATTATTATCCGCGCCTCTACCTCACATTTTTAAATGTAAGTTAATAATATAATTATAATATTATCTTTAAATGACCCCTCCCTTCTTCGC
>JBBRDV010000208.1:0-1818 GCA_038203565.1 Atribacterota bacterium | reverse complement strand
TCCCGCCCCGAATGTTAATTTCTGAAACAGAATGGGACTATGGCATGGTAAAACCTAACGACAGCCCCATCCATATTTTTACCGTAAAAAATGAAGGAGACGAGGAATTAATTATTGAAACAGTTAGAGTTTCTTGCGGATGTGTTCAAGCTTCGATTTCTACTAAAAATATTAAACCAGGTAAATCAGCTGAACTTAAAGCAACTTTCAATACGGCCGGTTACGAAGGTAAGGTGAATAAGGATTTTTATATTACATCAAATGACCCTCTGGAACCGGAAAAAAGAATTTCTTTGCGTATAGAAGTACAGCATCAACCGAAACCGATCATTAGTTTTTCAGAAACAGAATGGAACCTTGGTCTTATATCGCAAGGAGATACTCCCACCTTCCCTTTTATCATTGAAAATAAGGGTGATACTGATTTAATAATTAGTAAAGTAGATACTTACGAACATATAAAGCACAACATTATTATCCCTTTAAGAATTCCACCTACAGAAATATATGAGGCGACTTTAACTTATGATTCTAATGACCATGAACTGGGAGAGGTAAGAGAGGCTGTTCGAATATATAGTAATGACCTTATTAGAGAGGGTGTTTCTTTAAGAATTGGAGGTTATATAAAGGAGAGGTTTGAACCTGCTGTAAGTATTTCGCCCGCTGGGTTAAATTTTAACTTAGCGAGTAGTTTAAAAGATGGAATGATTGAAAAATTTTTTGTGCAGAACCTGGGAGGAAAAACCGCCAAGATTATTTCTGTAAAGTCTTCTGTTGATTATCTTGTTCCTTTAAGCTCTGAGCTTGATCTTAATTTGGGAGAAAAAAATGAACTCCAAGTGCTATTGTTGAAAGAGAAAGCAATAGAGGAGGTAAAAGAAAAAGATACTGAAGAATATATTTATCTAACCATCGCTCTTCCAGTAAAGATTAGCAAGTAACATTTTGATATTTCAAAACATGTACACTGTATTATATTAAATTCGCAGTATCACGGCGTTGCCGTGGTGAAGAAGAGATACTTTTTATTCCGACCGTTAGACCGGTTGACTTGGTGATTGGGGTGACCGGCAAGCTAGTTTTTATTTCAACTGGTAAACCAGCTAACCGGAAAACTGGGTAACTAAATGGGAGTTTCAAATGCATATAAAAAACAGTATAAAAATATTATTAGTGATAATCTCTTTGAGTTTAATTTTATTTTTAACGGGCTGTACTGGTTCTTCCTCCGATGAAACTCAAATTATACAAATTGCTAAGAATATCGAAAAATCTATTGAAAAAAAAGATGTAGGCCTATTTATGGATAACATCTCTTACAATTATTCTGATTCCGATGGCGGAACCTACGATAATCATATTAACAACTTACCTGAGGAATTATTTTTAAAGATAGAAGAGGCTGAAGATTTAGTAGACCCTTTATCTTTTTTTAAAATTGAAGTAAAAGTTACTATCCCCGAAAGTGATTTAGTATTTGCTGAACTATACGCCAGTGGAAAAATGGAGATTAATATTTCTCTAAAAGCATGCCTTTTTTGGTATTTATGTAAAATTATATATAATGAAAAAATAGAATATAATGTCGATTTCCAAAAAGAAGATGATGACTGGAAAATAATATCTATGATAGAAGTATAAAATTAGTATACCGTATATGGCATGTAGTACTTGGTAGATACTGTGTTAAAAGTCAACCCGCAAACTCTCCCTTAGACACTGTATTTTATTGTAAATATTTTAAAGAATCTAGACAGCCATATATTCTGTCTTATCTCTATACATTGCATGAGCTATTAAGAGTATCTTTCTCAT
>JBBRDV010000207.1:0-1853 GCA_038203565.1 Atribacterota bacterium | reverse complement strand
TTATCTCTAATGCTGCCTACAGTAATTAACGCATAGTGTATGCCACTCTTGTAAATATTTTTTAAATCGTCATCTGTACCTAATATCTTAATACCACTCAGCAAACTTCCTGCTTTATATTTATCAGCAATACCTGCAATTTCAAAGTTATCTAATTTTTTTAATATTGATATAACCACTTTACAGTGTCCACCGCCACCAATCAAAATAATTTTTCCTTTAGCCATTCAACACCTCTCTAATAATTGAAGCTGCTTCTTTTATATCTTTTTCCTCATTTAAAGTCGAACTAGGAAGACATATTCCTTTTTTATATATTTCGTAGGTATTGGGACAAGGTCTTGAATAATCTTTTAAATAGGGCATTTCACTTGCTGGCATAAAAATCCTTCTGGTGGGAATTCCTTTTTCTTTTAATTTTATCATTAAATTAGAAATATCTATCTCTTTTTCAATTTTAATACAGGTAAGCCACCAGCTTCCTTCAGCATTATTATATTCTTCTTGAAATTGAATATAAGATAAATCACCTAAAATTTCTTGATATATTTTTCTAAAAGCTTTTTTCTTGGCCAAAAATTCATCTATTCTTTCTAATTGAGCTAAGCCTAAGGATGCTTCAATATTGGTCATTCTATAATTAAACCCTAGCTCGGGGTGATAATACTCTCCGGAGGCATCTCTTGCTTGGTTTACTAAAAATTTAATATCTTCAGCTTTTTTCCGATTATTGCTTACTATCATACCACCGCCACCGGTAGTAATTAATTTATTGCCATTAAAACTAAAACAGCCAAAATCTCCAAAGGTACCAGTCTGTCTGTTTTGATAAATAGCTCCTAAACTTTCAGTGGCATCTTCGATTACATATAGGTTATTTTCTCGGGCAATTTCTATTATCTCCTCGATACTGCAGACACTTCCATATAGATGTACAGGAATTATTGCTTTGGTCTTTTTAGTAATAGCTTTTTTAATTTCCTGCGGATCAATATTCCAGGTAATAGGGTTAACATCTACAATTACCGGTTTTGCTCCAACATATAAAATAGGATTTATGGTAGCAATAAAGGTAAGGTTGGGGACAATTACCTCATCCCCTTCCCCAATTCCTAACTTATAAAGCGCTATATGAAGGGCAGCTGTACCACTTTGGGTCGAGACCGCTCTTTCTACACCTATATATTGGGCAAACTTTTCTTCAAATTCAGGGACAAAGGGGCCAAAAGTAGAAATAAAAGTAGAATCTATACAATTATTAAGATATTCTTTTTCTAATTTTCCAACATTTGGTGCATCAAGTTCTACCTTTTTATTCATTTTTCTTGCCTCCTATATCTGGTAAAGTATCATAATAATAATCTTTGTAAGGATCAGTAATAATCTTATTTTTTAGCATTTCTAAAATTTCCTCTACTCCATTTTTTATTGTATGTGTATTTTTGATATTTAAAAACTTTTTTAATTTTGAAAAATCTACTTGGTAGTCTCTTAAATCACTACCAGTTTTCATTATTTCTATTTCTGTATCAGGTATATTTTCTTTAACAATATTAGCTATTTGTATTTTTTGGTAATTTTCTCCATTAAAACCAATATTGAAAACATTATTCTTTACTTTCTCAAAATTTTTAAGCAATTCCATTATTATTTTTGCTACATCATATACATGAATATAAGGACGATGACTATATGGTAAAAAAATATCTAAATATTTTTTCATATAAGCATTCATTGTAAAATCATTTACCGTTAAATCAAATCTCATGCGTGGAGAAACTCCATGTACAGTGGATAATCTACCTATAATCCAATCTAATCCATTTATTTTGTTCATTAAATATTCTTCAGCC
>JBBRDV010000206.1:0-1868 GCA_038203565.1 Atribacterota bacterium | reverse complement strand
TACAAAACCTTGAATAGTTGAAATAATTAGAGACTGTTCTTTAATTAAGATTTTTGTTTTGTCTTTAATAAAAGAACCTTCTATTTCGCCGGTAGTATAAACTTTTGGATAAATTTCCCTTGATTTACTAATTTCATAAGTGTTGCTTCTTTTTTTTATCTCTTCTTTTTGTTGTTTAGAAAAAGATTGAGGTATATAAGTTTCTAAATTTGTATTCAGGTTTAATAATCGAGCAAGACCTCCACAATGATCCCAATGACTATGAGAAAGTATTATAGAATCTATCTCTTGAAGGTCTATACCTAATATCTGCATATTCGAAACAAGCATATCACCATCCCAACCAGCATCAAATAAAATATTTTTCTCTTTAGTTTGGACAAAACAGGCAAAACCCCATCCAGCTTTTAATCCTTTAATATCTTTTGCAATTTCATTGTCATAAATAATGGTAATTTTCATTATTTCTACCCCCCTTTTATCCACCACAATAACACTGTGGTGCTACGTTGTTTAGAAAAAGATGAGGAACACCAGCGACGAAATAGCTCTACTATATTGTGCGCGAAGAGCGGGCATGACAGTAAGTTAAAACAGCACAGACGCCGCCGCTTGATACTAAAATGTTATAACTTTATCTGCCCATTCAACCATTTTTACACAATCGACCATAGTTGCCAGCGGGCATGCTTCAGTGCTGTTTAAATTTCTTGACTTAAGGCAAATTCCGCAAGCAAGAATTTCTCCACCTTCTTTTAAATAAATATTTAATTGTTCATCTACATTAAATTTTTCATGTTTCAATCCTTCACATTCAACAGCTTCTCCCATTAAAAACATTTTAACCTGATGGTTATTCTTTTTTGCTGTTGTTGCAAAGCGAAAAGCATTCCAGGCTTTTTCATATTCCTTTGTTTCTAAGATAATTCCAATTTTCATTGTATTTCTCCTTTATTTTATAAAAGTAAATCCATAGTAATCGGTTGTATATCAACTTCATTGTCATAAGTATTAGCTATCCCATTTGAGCTAGAATTAATTCTACTGCTTTATTAAAAACTTGTGCAGTTTCCGAATCCTTATATTGGAAAATATAAGGTTTCCCCTCATCTGTAGAATTTACCATATTTAAATCAATAGGAATTTTGCCCAAGAAGGGTAATTTAAATTCTTCTGCTGCTTTTTTTCCTCCTCCGGATTTAAATAAATCGATATTTTTGCCACAATGAGGACATTTTAATCCACTCATATTTTCTATAATGCCCAAAATAGGTATCTTAAGATTTTTTAAAAAATTTATACACTTTCGAGAATCTAATAAGGCAACCTTCTGTGGAGTGGTGACAATAATTCCTCCTTCCAGTTCGGGAATAAGTTGACAAATAGATAATGGTTCATCCCCGGTTCCTGGTGGTGAATCAATTATAAGGTAATCCAAATTACCCCATTCCACTTCCCCCAAAAATTGTTTTAAAGCCATCATCTTTAAAGGTCCTCTCCAAATAAGAGGGGCATCAGAAGTTTCAATTAGAGAAGCCATAGAAACTGCTACTAAATTAGGAGAAACACTCATAGGAATTATTCCTTCCGGGCTTCCCTGCAATCTTTTCCCTTCAAACCCTAACATTTTAGCCACCGATGGGCCGTGTAAGTCAGCATCCAATATTCCTACTTTAAACCCTTTTTCGCTTAAAGAGCAAGCTAAATTAATAGCTATTGAACTTTTCCCTACTCCCCCTTTATTGGAAAGTACTAAAATTTTATGTTTTATGATAGCCATATTATTTTTTAGTTTTTCATCGAGGTTATTTCCTTCTTTTTTCTCCGGATTATCGCAACTTTCTTTTTGCTCACAGCTTTTACAATTC
>JBBRDV010000205.1:0-1875 GCA_038203565.1 Atribacterota bacterium | reverse complement strand
CCCTCTCAAGAGGGGAATCGTTTAACGGCATATTCTAACATGCCTACAACTCTATAAACTCTACTCACCCTATACACTTCCTTTAGTTTATTCTCTGCAGCGGCTTAGATTTCACTCTTCTTTCATCTTTATTTTCTTTCTCTATTTTCATCTCCGCAATTTTCTTAAGCTTTCTAACAGCATCGGGATAGTTATTATCTTTTCTCGGAACCAGTTTTAAATATTTCTCCGCATTATCATAATCTTCATTATTGAAATATGAAATTCCTTTTTCGTAATATTTTTTTGCATCTTTTACTGAAACCGAATCAGTTGCATCCGCCTGATTCTGGTAACTCTTCTGGGTATCTTCTTTTATTACTTTTTTATCGCTGTCAGATTCTACAGAAACCAAAAAGAAAACTGCAATTCCTGCCACTAAAATCAGTATCATAACAGCAAAGACAGCAATCTTAGCTCCCCCTCCGCTGCTTTGTACTCCCGATCTCCTAAAAGGATTATTATAGAAGGGTGCTATGAATTCATCATAATAGGGGCGGGCGGTCGGTCTCAAAGTAGAATTTAGCAATCTCATCAAAGTACTGTCTGCTGTTCGTCCAGTAATTTTCGAGATCTTCTTTTGATGGTCCCGGCATATGGGTTGTTATATAATTGAATTTTTACCTTCGCTCATCCCCTCTTTCACAGGGAGGAGAGTGAACGGGTTTGTTAATATATAAAATTAACGAATTCTTATTTCAAAAGAATCATACTTTTTGTTTCCTTAAAGCTTCCCTAAGTACACGATAAAATTTTAATAACCTCATTAAATTCAAAGTTGTTATAGATATTACCATCGAAGAGCTTTTTAATAAAAGTAGTTAAGTAATTAAAGCCATACTTAAATATGCTTATTCTTCTTCTTCCGAAGTTAGTTAATTTAATAGGTATTGTCTCATCGTACCACAGACCTATCATTACACTCCATAGATATACTATGCTCACCAATACTATCAGTTTTCTCAGCTTCTGTAAATCTGTCATATGTGTATCTTCAAAATTAAAACCTCTGGTCTTAAATGCTCCGAACATATTTTCTATTGTCCATCTCTGTTGATATTTCTCCAGTGAAGCTAAATTATCTTTACTTGATACCACTATACAGTAATCTTTCTTTGTTCTCATTCCCGATACATAAAGATTGTATCCCAATATTTTTACTTGTTTTAGCCTGTCTACTGCTGCATTTTCTTTGAAATGCCTGAATAAATCTGTAACAGATTTTCTGTTTTTCTCCAATATACTGCCTGATTTTACCTGCTTGGGTATTCTTATATGAAACTCTATTTGCTGCTCTATCAGGTATTGAAACCACCTTACACCTATGAACTCCCTGTCTGCCAATAATGCTGCAATTCTTTGCTTTCCAAGCAAATTTATCCCTTTCTCAAGCAAATCTTTTCTTTCCTGAGTACTGGATGAACCTCTTTTCTCAAGCAATATCCAGTACAACGGCAAACATATCTTCTTATATATTATTCCAAGCATAAGAATATTTATATCTTTATTGCCGAACTTCCAGTTTGTTCTGTCCATTACCAAATAAAACTTCTCTCTTGCCGGCAGATGTGCTAACACAAAACGTGCATATTCTTCATATTCCATCTTAAACTTTTGAAAAAAATTCTGTATCCTTCTGTAATTTGATTCATTCTTTACTTCCGTATTTATAAATAAGGTTATCCTCTTTAGCCTTATTGTTGAGCTTATTATTATGCTTGTTATAAAATTTGTTAAAAATTTAAGCCGTGCTTGGTTCCATTGAAAATGTAATTGTAATGATGATTTTAATTTATTAATATAGCACTGTTTCATAAGTCTGGCTCCTTTTTTGTT
>JBBRDV010000204.1:0-1926 GCA_038203565.1 Atribacterota bacterium | reverse complement strand
GAAACAGTGTAAATCTTTATGGTGATAGAACTGCTTTTAAAGTAAAAAAAGATGGAAAATTCGCACCAATTACTTATCAAGAATTTTATAAAAAGGTAGAAATTTTTGGTACAGGATTACTTGGTATCGGAATAGAAAAATATGACCATTTAGGCCTGATCAGTGATAACCGCTTTGAATGGATAATTTCTGATCTAGCAATCATTGGTCTACGAGCAATAGATGTCCCCTGCAGTGGTGATAGCTCATCTCACGACATTCACTTTAAACTGAATCATTCAGATTCTAAGGCTACCATACTAGAAGGAGAGAAACAGTTTTCTAATTTTTATAGTGTAATTAAAGACCTCCCTCAGATAAAAAATATTATCCTAATAGATAAAATCAATATGTTTTCTGAGAAAGAAAATGCTCCAGAATGGACTATACCGACAAGATTCGAAGAAAACGAAAAAATAAGCAAAAAATTTTATACCATCATACATTCTTTAGTGAATAATAAAAATAACCATATCTTCTTATCAACTGATGCCAAAAAATTCTTAGAAAAGTACTTAGAAGAAAATATAAAAAATCTCTTAAAAGAGACTCACTCTAAAGATACAGCTGACTCCGTTAAAAATAGTCTTTTAAATAGGACAATAGTGGTAGACAAACAATATAATGAAACACATTCTCATCAAATTTATTCCTTTGAAAAAATAAATAAAATCGGTGAAGATTTATTAAATCAGGGAGATACTTCCTTTACGGAGATAGCTGACAGTGCCCAAGCAGATGATCTGGTAACCATAATCTATACCTCTGGAACTACCGCTGACCCCAAAGGAGTTACACTTACCAACTCTAATTTTATGCATAATTTAAGAACAGCTCCACCAACAGTAGAAATTCATAAAGAAGACAGGTTTTTATCGGTTCTACCCTCCTGGCATATCTATGAACGAACTGTAGAGTATTGTGCCCTAACTGTGGGGGCCTCAACCGCTTATAGTAAACCTTTTAAACAGGTCCTTCTACCAGATCTTAAAGCAGAAAAACCTACTGTTATGTGTAGTGTCCCCCGAATATGGGAAAGTCTACATAAAGGGATTATGGATAATATTAAAAAAGGAAGTACTATTCAGAGATTTATATTTAATTGGGCGGTCGAAATAGGGCGAAAATATAAAGAAGCTGAAGGAATTATAAACGATACTCTACCTTTATTTGATCGAAACGAATATACCGCAGAAGAATTAAGTCAGGCTAAAAGAACAATGAAAAGCTTGGGTTGGAAATATAAGCTAGCCGATAAGCTAGTCTTTAGGAAGGTTAGAGAAATAACTGGAGGAGAATTAAGGTTTGCTATCAGTGGCGGGGGAGCACTTCCCAAAGCTACTGATATATTTTTTAATATAGTTGGAATTATGGTTTGTGAAGGATATGGATTGACTGAAACATCTCCAATTCTCGCTAGCAGAGTAGAAAAATATAATATTTTGTTTACGGTAGGACCTCCCCTCCCGGAAGTAAAAATAAAGATTGTAGATAAGGATAATCATGATAAGGAATTACCTAATGGCGAAATAGGTATTGTGTTAACTAACGGTCTTATGGTAATGAAGGGTTATTATAAAAATAAAGAAAAAACTGATGAAGTAATTAAAAAAGGTTGGTTTAATACCGGAGATTTGGGCAAGAAAACTCATAACGGAAAATATCTTAAGCTTGTGGGAAGAATAAAGGATACTATAGTCTTAAGAGGAGGAGAAAATGTTGAGCCTCTTCCTTTGGAAGATAGACTAAAAGAGAGTGAATATATCAATATGGTTATTGTAGTTGGTCAAGACAAATCTCGTCTGGGAGCACTAATTGTTCCTGATTTTGAATCTTTAAAATTATATGCTGATAAAGAAGATATTAAATATAAAGATACTAATGAAT
>JBBRDV010000203.1:0-1940 GCA_038203565.1 Atribacterota bacterium | reverse complement strand
AGAAAATAGATAAAGAAGGAGACAACGAGGAGATTAAGATTTCGGAATAAAGTTTTTAGTAAGGGAGGGTGAAAGTATGAGTAATTCCAAAACAATTGTGGATGATCATAAATCAAAGGTTTTGCCTGTAGGGATATCTTTCAACCAGATCGTTTCCGCTCTTATGCGTTTGGGGGAAAGGAAAAGAGAAAGTTTTTTAGAAAATCTTTTAGCTGCTACTAGTCCTGAATATCTGAAAAGCATTGAGGAAGCTCGTCGTGACTATAAAGAAGGAAGAGTTTATACTCACGATTCTGCTGATTAAAGTTGGTAATAGTATTATGTATCTCTTTAGTATTCTCTAAGATCTGCCGATAACCATCTTTTTGGGCCGACACGATTTCCTGCATAAATCTGTCGATACGAAAGATCAAGAGTATCGATAAGGCGATGGGAAAGCCCTGATTGGCAATCACTTCAGACAATGTTTTGACATCCATTATTTCACTCCCTTCAAAATTAGTTTTTAGTTATTGGTTTTTAGTTTTTGGTATGGAAAAAGTGGGACAGGCACTTATTTAAAATCAAAAAAATAGCCAGTCCCCATTTTCCAAATGCAAGATGTTTTGATTCCTAATGGAATTTTAGCTGATTTTTTTGATTATAGGGAAAAATTATTTATCATTTATATTTTAGATTTGTGGTATAATATTTTAGGAAGTAATTTAATTGATAAATGCATATAATGAGTATTAAACTTAAAGAATTAGATTTTATCTAAGAAGGTGAAAAAATGATATTGGAAATTGTTGTAGAAAAGGACGAATCTGGTTATTATGTGGGGGAAGTACCTGCTTTACCCGGATGTTTTAGTCAAGGCAAAACCATTGAAGAGTTAAAAAGAAATATTGCGGAGGCCATTGAAGGTTGGTTAGAGGTGATGAACGATAAAGCAAAAAAAGGTAATGCTCAAGTATTTGAGGTTACTGTATGACTCCGTTCAATTAAGCTTTGCTCAGGAGTTGAAGCTGTTAAAAAGTTTAGGAGAGTAGGATGGACAGTAGATCGGCAGAAAGGCTCGCATATGATGATGGTTAAAGCTAATTATCAATATACTTTATCGATTCCTTTGCAAAGAGAACTTGGCATGGGTATTTTAAAGAAGTTAATTAGACAGGCTGGTATGAGTGTAGATAAATTTAATAGATTATAATGTCCCCTTTTCTTACTTTCAAGATAATTTAATTCACCAATTCATTAATTGACCGATTAAAATGCAAGATGCACGTGTTAGCGTACAGCGTACAGCGTTTAGCGTATAGGTGCGGGGAATAAGTGTGGGAAAAATACAGGATAAGCAGCAAGATTCATTGGAATTAAGTACACTACCCATCAAAATTTAGCAATGTCTCAAGTTTTTTAAATATTTCCAAGACCACAGCCTCCGGTACTTTATCACAGAATTCGGCACCCCTAATTTTCCAATCAAGGCTTTTCACCTGGTCTGATAGAACAACACCTGTTACCTTCAATCCGGATGGGATAATGACTTCAAAGGGATATCCTTTTATTTGATTGGTTATCGGACATAATAAGGCCAGACCAACCTTACTATTATAGGATTTTGGCGACAGAACTATCGCATGACGTCTTCCGGATTGTTCATGACCGGCTTGAGGCTGCATATCTATCCAAACCACATCACCTCTATGCGGAATAAAATTGCTCGTCATCACCAGATTTCTTTTCCAACCGGTGCTCCGGTATCAAATTCTCTGTGAAGATTGTTTTCAGAGACGCCTTCTAAAAGTTTTTTGAGTGAATATTCTTTTTCGCCAATTGGCGTAATAACGATACTACCCTTATCGATAGATAAATCAACTAATTTATTTAGCTTCAGGTTTGCATCCAATGCAAGTAATTTGGGAATTCGTAATGCAAGGCTGTTCCCCCATTTTTTA
>JBBRDV010000202.1:0-1966 GCA_038203565.1 Atribacterota bacterium | reverse complement strand
TTTCAAAGGGTTACCATTAATTTAATTGATGGAGAATATTTGTAGGGGCGTAATGCTATATAACTCTACTACACGCTATCCGCCTATCCAACAAACTAATCCCAAGCGAGATACGAATTTAGTTTTACACTTTTCGTTTTTCGCTATATATTATATATTTACATACAATCATACTCACTAACAACTAGCGACTAATCAGGTTTTTCCACAATTTATCCACATAAATAAAATATTATTAAATACTATAACTTAACTTCATTTTAATTCAAATATTAAAAAACTACAATCAAAAAACTTTTTAATATATAAAGTCGTGATTCGTTGATACAACTAAGATAATTAAACATTTTACATAAGCAATTTTTGTCTTATTTTTTTATGCGGATATTTGGTTTATTTGAGGAAGTAGCTTAAAAGCTTTAATTCTAACTAATTTTAGGTTTTCCACAGTTTATTCACAATTCATTTTTTAAAATGTTCCACGTGGAACATTGCCCTTTTAAGAAAATATTTTTTACTGTATCATGCAAAATTAATCTATTATTTCCCGATACAAAAACGAGAAAATATGTCGTTAACCATTTCATCATTAATAGAGTCCCCGGTTATTTCACCCAGAGAATCCAGGGCATCTTTTAAATCGATAGTTAAAAAATCATAAGTTATTTTCTCCTTCAAACCTAACAATACATGTTCTAACGCTTGTTTTGCTCTATTTAGTTGGTTTGCCTGCCTCACATTATTTATAACCACTCCGTTTTCCGGTATCACCAACCCCTCTATGGCTGCCCTGGCTAGCTTTTCTTCTAACTCTTCTATACCAATCTTTTCTTTCAAAGACATCTTTATACTATCCTTAACATCTAAAAGACTAAGCAGCTTCTCTCTATCAATCTTCTCGCTTAAATCTATCTTGTTTTCAATTACAATAACTTTTTTATTTTCATTTACTTCTTTAATTACTTCTTTAATTACTTCTTTGTCTTCCAAAGATAAGGGAACGCTTGCATCAAACATAACCAAAATTAGCTTGGCTTCTTTTAAATGTTTCATCATTTTTTTAATACTTATCTTTTCTATAATATTTTCTGGATTTTTAAACCCAGCGGTATCTATAATTTTAAAAGCCATCCCTTTAATATTAATTAACTCTTCAATAGTATCTCTGGTTGTTCCCGGCAGGTGGGTAACAATAGCCCGGTTTTCTCTTAATAAAGTATTAAAAAGACTGGATTTCCCTACATTAGTCTTGCCAATTATCAGGGTATCTATCCCTTCTTTGAGTATTTTCCCGTAATCCAGGGTCTCTATAAGAAAATTAATCTCTTTTAAAATATAATTTATACTTTCTTCTACCTTTTTGGGGCTTTTCTCTTCAATATCTTGGTCGGGAAAATCCATGGGAGCTTCAATCTCTGCGGAAATCCTTATTAAGCCGTGCATCAAATCTGTAATCTTCTTTTTTAGGCTCCCCCCTAACTGGGCTAATGAAGAACTTAAACTTCTTTCGGTTTTAGCTTGAATAAGGTCAATTACTGCTTCCGCTTGACTTAAATCAATCCTGCCGTTTAAAAAGGCTCTTTTAGTAAATTCTCCCGGCTCAGCCATCCTTGCTCCACAATTAATCATTGTTTCCAGTGCTTTCCTGAGAGAGAGTATCCCTCCATGACAATTAAATTCTACGGTGTCTTCCCGTGTATAAGTTTGGGGTTTTTTCATTAAAATCAAAATAACCTCGTCAATTTTCTCCCCGCTTTCCGGATCTATTACAAATCCATAATGAACGGTATGGCTGAAGAAATCTTTAATCTTTATTCTGTTTAAATTTTTATCTCTAAATACCTCTTGAGCTATTTCTAAGGTTCTTGGGCCGCTTATTCTGACAATGCCGATTCCGCTTTCCCCAATTGGGGTAGAAATAGCAGCAATGGTATCGTTTTCCCAAAATTTCATAAGTATTCTCCTG
>JBBRDV010000201.1:0-1977 GCA_038203565.1 Atribacterota bacterium | reverse complement strand
TAAAGGTTTAATAATGTTTTGGCATTTTTCTTGACTTTCTTGAGAAAGAATTTTAGCTTGGTTAAAATTTGAATCAGTAATAATAGGAAAATCCTTATCTGCGGGGTCAAAATATCTCGAAGAAAATCCCATAGATTTAATAGTTGCTGCAAGAACTCTGGCACTTATGCGCTCTCCCATAGAAACAAAATCAGCATAATCTCTATCCTCAATATGATCTTTAGCAGAATCTTTAAGTAAAGAAGTTAGATTATCGGTGGTATTTCCCATTGCTGAAACAACAGCTACTATTTCATATCCCTTTTTTGCTTGTTGAATGATTGATTGAGCGGCTTTTTTAATTCTTTCAGGATCCTGAACACTGGTTCCGCCAAATTTTACTATTATTCTCATATAAGTATCACCTTTGCATTATTTTTTATTTAAACCATTCTGGCATAGTATCATTTCTTACAATATCAGCATAAGTTTCTCTTTTTACGATTAAATCATCTTTTCCTTGATTTACCAGGACAGCCGCTGGCCGCGAAAGTCGGTTATAATTGCTTGACATAGAATAATGGTATGCCCCAGTGGTAAATACTACTAAAAGATCTCCGGGGGAAGCTGAGGGAAGTTTTAAATCTTTAATTAGGATATCTCCTGATTCACAACATTTTCCAGCAATAGTTACCACTTCCTCAGGCAGATTACTATTTATTTTATTTACCAAAACAGCTTCATATTTTGCCTCATAAAGGATGGGTCGAGGATTATCAGCCATTCCGCCATCCACAATAAGGTATTTTCTAATCCCAGGAATCTCTTTTATGTTACCGATAGTATAGAGAGTGATACCTGCTTCAGCTACAATAGACCTACCCGGTTCCATTAAAATTTTGGGCATCATTAGATTGTTTTTTCGTACCTCATTTTCTACATTATTAACAATTAAATTTACAAAATTTTCTATAGAAGGAGGCAAGTCAGATTCTAAGTACTTTATCCCCAATCCTCCGCCTAAATTTAAATTCAGGGTATCCACTCCTTCTAGGTCTTTTATCTTTCTTATCAGTTTTGCCATTTCTTTAATAGCGAGAACATAAGGAGATAGATCAAAAATTTGTGAGCCGAGATGAAAATGTAAACCATTATAGCTAATATGTTCCTTAGATAATACTTTTTTCATAAAACTGGGAACCTGGTCAATATTGATTCCAAATTTTGAATCTACCTGTCCGGTTTGAATATATTTATGGGTATGGGTATCTATCCCCGGTGTTACCCGGAGAATTATTCTCACTTTTGTATTTAAACTTTCTGCAATCTGGTCAATCAAGTCTAACTCATATTCGCTATCTACCATCATGGTGCCAACTTTTTCCTTAAGAGCAAATTCTATTTCCACTTTGGATTTATTATTCCCATGGAAAAATATTTTATCCGGAGGGAATCCTGCTGAAAGGGCAGTATATAATTCTCCGCCAGAAGAAACATCCAGGCCTAAACCCTCTTCCTTTAAAATATTGCACATTGCTTTAACCAGGAAGGCTTTACCAGCATAGATTACTTCAAAATTAATATTTCTTCGGGAAAAAGCAGTGACATATTCCCGGCATTTTCTTCTAATTATATTTTCCGAAAAGATATAACAGGGGGTTCCGTATTTTTGGGCTAATTTTACAAGTTCACATCGGTCAAATTCTAAATTTCCGGATTTATTTAGGGAAAAGCCCTCTCGTTTAATTTGAGGTATTATATTGTTTTGATTATTCATTTATTCCTCCTATAAATATGTATACTAATAGCAAAATGTCATTGCGAGGAGAATTGGCGACAAAGCAATCTCTAAATTCATAAATAAAAAAGGCAATTGATAAACGCTATGCTCATCAATTGCCTTTAAATAATCTGACAATTAAATTTGCCCCCATTTTTCTCATTTGATGAGATAGCGCTCCATCAGAAATCAGGGATAAATTTCTGATGACAGTCTTA
>JBBRDV010000200.1:0-1981 GCA_038203565.1 Atribacterota bacterium | reverse complement strand
AACTTTAACTTTGCCCTCTCAAGAAGGTCTCTTCCCGGTAGTCTTATTAATTACTGGTTCTGGTCCGCAAGATCGTGATGAGGCTATAGCTGGGCATCGTCCTTTTTTAGTATTGGCAGATTATTTAACTAGACAGGGGATCGCTGTCCTTAGAGTAGATGATCGGGGAGTGGGAAGATCTACCGGGGACTTTTCTCAGGTTACCAGTGAAGATTTTGCTTCTGATGTGTTGGCGGGTGTGGAATATCTTAAAACCTGTAAACAAATAGATCCAAATAAAATAGGTCTTATCGGACATAGCGAAGGTGCTATTATTGCCCCAATAGTTGCTGCAAAATCACCAGATGTGGCATTCATTGTATTAATGGCGGGAACAGGGTTAACCGGAGAAGAAATTTTATATTTACAAGGTGCTTTGATTTCCAGGGCAATGGGGGTTAGCGAAGAAGATATTGCTAAGAATCGTCAGTTTAATGAAAAGATATTTTCTGTTTTAAAAGAAGAAGAGGATAGTGAAATTATTGAAGAAAAAATTCGTCAAATGTTTATGGTTAATTGGGAAAAGATGAGTGAGGAAGAAAAAAAAGCAATAGGTGATCCGGAACTTTACCTTAAGGTCCAGCATCAGAGCTTATTATCTCCCTGGCTAAAATTTTTTCTAACCTATAATCCTAAACCAACTTTAAGTAAGGTAAAGTGTCCGGTACTGGCTATAAATGGAGAGAAAGATTTACAGGTTCCCCCCAAAGAGAATCTAAGTGCTATCGAAGAAGCCCTCGTTGCCGGAGGTAACAAAAACTTTACTGTCAAAGGATTACCCGGCCTTAATCATCTTTTTCAGACTGCTCAAACGGGATTGCCTGCTGAATATGTAAAAATTGAAGAAACAATTTCACCAGAGGTTTTAAAAATAATAAGCGATTGGATTTTAGAACAAACCCGAGATAAATAATGGGGTAGCTTATTTTGTTATATAATATTGCCAAATGTATTTGTTGGATTATTTTTAAATTAATTTTTCGGCTAAAAGTAACCGGTCAAGAAGATATACCCCAGGATGGCCCGTTTATTATTGTCGCCAATCATTCGAGTTTATTAGACCCGGTTATTCTGGGGGTATCTGTTAGACCCAAAATAATCTTTGTAGCTGCTGCCTATCTTTTCAAAATAGGTTGGCTTGGTTATATGTTAAGAAAGTTTAATTCTATCCCGGTTCAAAGAGAAAATGATATTAAGGCTATAAAGCAATCCTTGAAAATATTGAAGAGAGGTGGAGTTTTGGGAATTTTCCCCGAAGGGGGTATTGACCGTCAAAAGAATAATTTACCCGTTAGGGCGGGTGCCGCCTATCTGGCTACCAAGATAGGAGTACCTATTGTACCTATAAGGATTAAAGGAGCCGATAAAGCTTTACCAAGAGGAGCAAAATTTATCAGAAGCTTAAACAAAATTGAAGTGGAAATCAAGAAACCAATTTTCTGTTCGAGACAGACTAATAAGGATAAAGAAATTATCAGAAATAAAGTAGAATCTTATATAAAAGAGATATACTAAAACAAAGTTGAAAAAATATGGCTCTAAAGATTATTATTGAAAACAAAAAACCGTTAACCTCAAAAATTAAAAATTTGCTATATTTTTCCAAAATAAAAAGGAATTTCTTCTTTTTTATCGAATTCTTTTATTAAGGGAGGTAAATAAGATAGATGAATAAAATTAATTTAAAAGAAAAAATAGAAATTTTGAATATGCAAAGAATTATCTTTGCGGTGGTTTTATTTATCTTATTAATTGTGATAGCCAGTATTCTTTTATTAATCTGGTGGCCGGTAAAACCGTCGTTAGCCGAAATAACCAATTCCTGGGTCGCCTTAATAATGGTATATCTGGTTCTCAGTATATTATTATTTGAAAAGCCTATTTACAAGTTCTTTGAAGAATTTTTTACTGCTAAAAAATCAGGACAACACGATTCTCAACA
>JBBRDV010000199.1:0-1987 GCA_038203565.1 Atribacterota bacterium | reverse complement strand
ATGTATAAATAATGATTACTCAAAGGAAACCATAAAATCATGTATTTATCTAATATAAAACTTTGGAATTTTAGAAAATTCGGCACAGAAGCTGATTTTGATATTAAAAAATCGAATATGGATTTGAATTTCAAAAAAGGTTTAAATGTTCTTATTGGTGAAAACGATACGGGCAAATCTGCAATTATCGATGCAATAAAGCTTTTATTAAAAACACATTGATAAATAGGTGTATGCCTTTATTATCCGTATTATCCGGATAAAGATGTATAAATATAACTGGAGGATAATATATGTCTATTAATTATTCAAAATGGCCGATTAAAAAAGAGCAGGTAGAAAACTTACTGTTAGACCCGCTAAATCCTCGTCTCTCTGAATTAAATAATCCGACACAAGAAAAAATAATTGAACAACTTATTAAATACGAAGATGTTCTATCACTTTCTTTAAGGATAGCAGAACGTGGTTTTTTGCCTTCGGAAATATTGATTGCATATAAAGAGGGCAATTCTACTTATGTATTAGAAGGAAATCGACGCCTTGCTGCGTGTAAACTACTTTTGGATCCTGATAAGGCCTCTGAAAAATATAAGAAAAGGTTCCAGTCGCTTTCTGAAAAAGTGAATAAAGATAATTTGAAAGAAATTAATCTTGTTTTTTCTCCGACCAGAAAAGATGCGGACTATATTATTGCTGGTAGACATACGGAAACCCCAATCAAGAAATGGCGTTTAATGGATCAAGCCAATTTTTATTATCGCCGGATAAAAGATGGGGAGACTATAGAAAATTTGTCAAAATCAGTTGGGGTGAGCTCTACCAAAATTAAGAAACTTGTCATTAGTTATAACATGTGTTTGCGGGCTCGACATTTATCTTTGTCCGAAATCGCCAAGGAGCAGTTATTTAATTTAGACGTGGAGGATAAAAAAGAAAAATTTGACCTATCTACTTTAGATAGGATTGTCCAAAGCAAACCGGGGAGAGAATATTTGAAAGTCACTTATGGTGAAAATGGTAATTTAAATATTTTAGAAACTGAAAAAGATTTTGATTCTAAATTAAAGCATTTAATTGAAGACATAGCTCAAAAGGAGATAAATTCACGTATTTTAAGTAAAACTGAATCTATAAATAGCTATTTGCAATCGCCAGAAAAATTTAAGCGAGATAATAAATCATATATTGATAAATCGTCTAAGGCAGTTATTTCTTCTGATTCGAAATCCATAATACCTACTTCAATTATTTGTGGAATAGATAACGGTCGTGTAAAAGATATTTTTGGTGAATTGCAGCGTTTGGATGCAAAAAAGTTACCTAATGCGCATGCAGCTACACTGAGACTTTTATTGGAAATTGGGACATATATTTATATGGAGAGAAATGGAGAGTTAACCAATTACAAGAATGATTATTTGGTAAAGGAAGCGAAGAAAAGTGGCAAAGGGGTTAAAGAAGTTCCTGATACTTGGCCAAACTTAAAAGATTTAATTAAATGGCTTATTGCAAATGATACTTCAATCGACAGCAAAGTCAAAAAGGCATTGAATAAGTATATCGATCATAAAGGTAATGAACCTGTATTGGATGATTTAAATAGTTTTATGCACAATCCTAATTATTTCCCAACAAAAACGCTGCTTTCACAAAAATGGAAACAATTATCCGAGTATTTACGCCATATATTAAGGAAAGCTTCATAATGTATAGACATTTAAGCCCATTAAGATATCCAGGTGGTAAAACTTCGCTTTGGAAATATTTAGGTAGTGTTATTGAGGAAAACAAAATAGAAGAAGCTATTTATATTGAACCCTTTGCGGGTGGTGCAGGCGCGGCATTGAACTTATTAGTTAATGGTTATGTTGAAAAAATTGTATTAAATGATTTAGATGAAAGAATTTATAAATTTTGGAAAGCAGTTTTGAATGATACTGATGAATTTATAGCGCGTATTATATCAAAGCCTCTTTCTATTACT
>JBBRDV010000198.1:0-1999 GCA_038203565.1 Atribacterota bacterium | reverse complement strand
AAGATTTGTTGTGGGTATTTGCTGAGCCTTATAATACTCTTATTGTAGATAAAAAAGGGTTTAAGAATCCTCTTCCTCAGATTAAGGATCTTTGGGCTGTTGAAAATATCAAAGCCTATGTAGATAGAAAACTTTTTATCCATAATTTAGGTCATTCTGCATCAGCTTATTTAGGATATCAATTTAATCCAAAAATGACTTTTATATATGAGGTATTAGAAGTACCAGAAATTTATAAAACTGTTCGGGAATGTATGAAGCAATCAGCAGTAGCTTTAAATAGAGCATATCCCAAGGACCTTACTCTAAAAGATTTACAAAACCATATTACTGATCTACTTTTTAGATTTCAAAATAAATCATTAGGAGATACTATTTTTCGAGTAGGCAGAGATTTGTATCGTAAGTTAGATAAGAATGAAAGATTAATAGGACCAATGCTTTTGGCTCAAAGACAAGGCACTCCTTATCATAAGATCAAAAGAGCATTTTATGCTGCCTTAGATTTTAGAGCAAAAGACGAGAAAGGGGAAATGTATCCCCCAGATAAAATATTTTTCCAGAGAGAATATCCAAGGGGATTAGAATATATATTAAGAAGTATTTGTCATTTATCCAGCCATCAGGATGAGGAAGCAAAAGTTACGAAAGAAATAGCAAAAGGAATCTAAATTAATAAAAATATTTTTTATTATTCAAATAGGAGAATTTTATGGATATAGTCGTTGCAGGTCATATTTGTTTGGATATTATTCCAGATTGGAGGATTGGGAGTATTAAGACGATTGTTCCAGGACATATTCTGGAAATGTCAGGATTAAAATTATCAACCGGAGGAGCTGTAGCAAATACAGGAATAACTCTTAAAAAATTGGGCATTAGTACTGCTTTGTTGGGAAAAATTGGATCAGATGCCTTTGGAAAGGTTATTTTAGAGATTTTACAGAAAGAAGACAAAACTTTAGTAGAAAATATGATTATTAGTGAAAATGAGGTTTCTTCTTATACTATTGTTTTAAACCCACCAGATACCGATCGGGTCTTTTTACATTATCCTGGACCTAATCATACCTTTAATGCGAATGATATTCCTTATGAAAAAATAAAAAGTGGCCGCATATTCCATTTTGGATATCCTCCTTTAATGCGGAAATTTTATGAGAACGGCGGAAAGGAACTGGTAAAAATGTTTCGAAGGATTAGAAAAATGAATATGATTATTAGTTTGGATATGGCCATGCCAGATCCTGAATCTTCTGCTGGTAAAACGGATTGGCAAAAATTCTTTAAAAATGTTTTACCTGTGGTGGATATTTTTATGCCCAGTATCGATGAACTGTTGTATATGCTAAATCCAGAGAAATTGTATAAAATTTCAGAGAAGAAAGAAAGAATTGATGTTGTATTGTTAGATCAATTAGCCAGGCAATTAATTGATTATGGAACGAGTGTGGTAGCAATAAAGTTGGGTGACCAGGGTCTATATTTGAGATCACACCAGATAGAAAAAAGTAATTTATCGAGGATAATTAACCCCAGCCAGTGGAATTATCGTCAGCTTTTATCTCCTTGCTTTGCTACGGAAGTTAAAGGAACTACCGGAACCGGAGATGCTACCATTGCTGGATTTTTAGCTCAACTTTTAGATGGAAGCGAACCAGAAAAGTGCATTACCTTAGCTACTGCTGTAGGTGCCTGTTGTGTAGAAGCGGTTGATGCTACCGGAGGGATTCGACCTTTGCCCGAAGTGATAAGCAGGATAAACTCCGGGTGGGAGCGCTTATCACTTTCTATCCCGATAGACAACTGGAAATATGATTATCATTATAAAATCTGGAAGGGCCCTAAAGATCAGGTTGTATGATTATTTTTTAATTTTAAAAATGATGAGAATAAGGAAGGGAGAAAAATGAAAGAAGACGAAAAAGAAAGAATAAAGGCAAAAGCTCTTAAATATTTTAAAGAAGCAGCTATTATTCTTTCTTCACAAGAGAAGGAA
>JBBRDV010000197.1:0-2004 GCA_038203565.1 Atribacterota bacterium | reverse complement strand
TTTACCCTGTCTGAGCATCTCCTCGACCACTTCTTCGGCATTAAATACCGAGGGCTGTCCCCAGCCTTTTCTAATTATTTCGCAAGCTCTTCTTAAAAACCTATCCGGACTCTTCTGGCTCAACTGAATATTGGTGCTGGGTTGTAATAATCTCATTTCATCGATTACATCGAGTATCAGATAGGTTAAGTCATTCACTCCATCAGAGCCATCTATCTTTAATCCACCATTATTAATATTAGCAAAATCGGTATAAGTCCCACTTTCGGCTAAAGTTATTCCTACTTTGGGTGGTGCTGGTTGATTATTGAATTTTACCCAGAAACACTCTAAAAGTTCCTTTGCCTTTTCTTCAGTCAAGGTCCCCTCTTCTAATCCCTTTTTATAAAAGGGGTATAGATGCTGGTCTAATCTGCCTGGATTGAATGAATCCCAGGTATTAAGTTCGGTAATAACTCCTATATGAACAAACCAGTACATCTGGAGGGCTTCCCAAAAATTTCGGGGTGAGTTAGCTGGAACATGAGAACAAACCTCTGCGATTTTTAATAGCTCCTTCTTTCTTGGGGAATTTTTTTCACTCTTGGCCATCTCTAAAGCTTTATCAGTATAACGTTTAGCAAATATGATTAGAGCCTCGGCGCAGATAAGCATAGCCTTTAATTCTTCTTGTTTATCATAAGCTTCAACATCATTTAAATAATCAAGGTTCTGCAGGCTCTTTTTAATATCTTTCTGGAAATCTAAAAAACCTTTATGATAGATCTTATCATCGGCTACCGTATGCCCAGGGGCTCTCTGTTCCATAAATTCAGTAAAAATACCTGCTTCATAACAGTCCTTCCATTCTAGGGTCATCTCTTTAAATATCCGACTGCGCATTGACCTGTTTTCCCAATAAGGGATAATCTTCTCTTCTTGAATTTTTTTATCTTCTTCACTCACCTTAAAGGCAATCTTTTCACGGTCATTTATTAAATTAAAATCTTCCATACTATGACAGCATAATTCGGGAAAAGTAGGAGTAGCTTTTGGAGCCTCCCCCCGCTCTCCCATAATAAGTTCCCCTTCAGTGATAGAGATAACTTTATTTTCCAGCACCTGTTTAAAGGTTAAAGCCCGAAGTACTGGAGAAGAAACTTTTCCGGCATATTTCTGATAGGCTTCAGTTACCAAATTTGCTCGCTCGATAGAAATATAAGGTTGAGAATCTAAACTTTCCTGTCTTAATTTTTCTATTCTTTTATTCATATAGATTAACCTCTTAATTTTATATTCAGATTAAACTTCTTTAAAATTCCGGATATCTCGGATAATTTTTCTTCCGAAGGAGGTTGTGTGGTTACTAACTTATAAGTCCTTCCCAATCTTCTGTATTTATCTATGCCTATATAGTGATAAGGGAGAAGATTGACCTGAGCTATCTTTAAGGAAGATAAAAATTCTCCCGTTTCCTTGATATTTTGATAATCATCATTTATGCCAGGAATAATAGGAAAACGAACAAAGATATTATGGTGTACCGAGGAGAGTTTCTTTAAATTTTCTAAAATGATCTCATTGGATACCCCGGTATATTCTTGGTGTTTTTTGCTATCCATTATTTTAAGGTCGTATAAAAATAGATCTACTTTGGGGCTTATTTTATTTAAAATTTCCTAGGAAATATATCCGGAGGTATCAACTGCGGTGTGAATCTTCTTTTTTCTGCAACCATTAAGGAGACCTTCTAAAAATTCAGATTGCCCCAGGGGTTCTCCACCGGAGAAGGTCACTCCCCCGCCGGATTCTTCATAAAATACCAGATCTTTCTCTATTTCTCTTATAACCTCTTCGATGGTTAGTTTTTCCCCTATCATTTCCCGGGCTAAAGCCGAGCATTTTTCTATACACTTTCCACAAAGAAGGCATCTCTCTTTTTCTGTAAGAGGAATACCATTTTGTATCTGAATAGCACCGGAAGAACAGATTGTAGAACATGCTCCGCAGCCTATGCATCTATCT
>JBBRDV010000196.1:0-2025 GCA_038203565.1 Atribacterota bacterium | reverse complement strand
AGTTTGAAGATTTTGTTCTTTTACTTCTCGACAGACTAAACTTCTCATATAATTACTTAAAGATCTAACTGACACTGTTCCTACAGCATCGAGAGCTATTGCTTGAGGATATTCCCCCTGAGAAAATAATTCAGACACTTTATTTTCTAAAGAGCTCCCTATGGTAGCTACTCCAAGTACCAAATAACTTACTCCTTTTAATAAATTCATTATCGAAGGACTAAAATTTAAAGAAATGCCATTTTTTAAATCTACTCTTCCACTTGAAAAAGATATCTGCTTAATTTTAACCGGAGAAGAAATCCCTTTTGGTTCAAAAAGATGATGACCTCGTTCAATTTCCTCTCGGGTAATTTTCGAGATTGCGTTATTTACTTTTTTTAACTTATCATTATGGCATCCCTGATACCGCAAGACTTCTTCTTCGTCTATTTTTAATTGAATATTCTTGGTAATTTTCATAAAAATATACTCTTTCTATTCAGTTAGTTTATTAGCCAGTTCAATAGTTTGTTATTTTTAAATTTTAAAATTAAAAAACATTGCCTCGGTAAATTCTTCCTGAAAATCAGGACGGGAAGATAATTCAATATATCTAATTTTCTCAGAAATTTTCTGGCTTGTTTTTCTCATCTTGGTTGACATTAAAGCCATCTCTGCGCCTCTTCCGGCAGCATTACCAATAAATTTTATTCTCTTTAAAGGCAAATAAGGAATCAAGCCTATTCTTATTGCACTCTCTTTGTCAATAAAATTACCAAATGCTCCGGCCAATAATATTTTTTGAATATCCTCCTGGGGAATGTTTACCTCTTTTAGAAGTATTTTTATTCCTGCGAATATTGCTGCTTTAGCTAATTGTACTTCTCTAATGTCTCTCTGGGTAAGATAAATGGGTTTCCCGTTTTCTGTTTCCTTACCTTTTACCAAAAGAAATTTATTACCCTTTTGTCCATGGATAATTCTTTTTTTAATCTCCCTATTTAAACTGGGGTTACACTCTTCCCTGTCTATCAGTTTGCCACTTTTGTCTATCAGTCCTAATTTAATTAATTCAGCAATTAAATCAATGAGTCCCGAACCACAAATGCCCCTGGCTTTCCCATCTTTTATTACCCTATAAGCAATAGATTCATGGTCTATTCTTATTTTATCTATGGCCCCTTCCGCTGCTCTCATTCCTGAACTGATACGAGATCCCTCAAAAGCGGGTCCGGCTGCGGTAGAGCAAGTCCAAATTTTTCTCTTTGAGCTTAAAACTATCTCTCCATTGGTCCCTAAATCCACAAAAAGAATAGTTTTGTCTTCCCTCCACATAAAAGCAGATAGGATTCCGGCTGAAATATCTGCTCCTACAAAAGCAGAGATGTTAGGGAGCATACAAATATTAGCAGTTGGGTTAAGCGATAATCCCGGAATATCTTTTGCCTTCAAGCTAAGGCTTTCCTTTATAACCGGGATATAAGGTGAAGGGGCTAAATTGATAGGATTCAGGCCTAAAAAGAGATGGTGCATACAAGTATTACCAACAATTACAGTTTCGTAAATATTTTTTTTATCTATTTTTGCTTCCTGAGTAGTCTCTCTGATTATTTCATTTAAAGCCATCACTACTTCTTTTTGTAATTTTTCTAAACCATCTTTTCGTCTTTGGATGAATTCAATTCGGGAAATAACATCTTCGCCGTAAATAATTTGGGGATTAGTTTTTGCTAATGCAGAAAGTTCCTCTCCGGTTCTTAAATTAATTAAATACCCCGCTATCGTGGTTGTCCCAATATCAAAGGCAATACCATAGCTATTTTGAGTAGTTTCGCCCTTTTCTATATCGATCATTTCATTATTATACAAAATAACGGTTATTTTAAAATTAGCTTCTCTCATCAAAACAGGAATCTTTTTTAATATTTCTATAGATGTCTTTAAATTAGAAATATTTTCTATCTTTTTTGAAGATAGTCCATCTTTAATTCTTTCCCAATCTGACCTCTGGTCATCCAAAGAAGGTTGTTCTAAATCTAAAAA
>JBBRDV010000195.1:0-2048 GCA_038203565.1 Atribacterota bacterium | reverse complement strand
AGGAAAATTTGATAAAACCCTTTCTCTGATTGGAAATTATTCCTTTAAAAAGATAAAAAATGCCCTGGAAGTTCTTTTAAAAACAAAACTTGAACCTGGGCAGGATCCTAAAATTTTAGAGAGAGCTAAAGAATTAGAAGTCAAACGTCCTACTTCTTTATGTGTAGGTTGTCCTCACCGGGGGACTTATTTTGCCTTAAATAAGGCGATCAAGAATTTAAAATATAAAAAAGAGGAAATTATTATTACCGGGGACATAGGTTGTACTATTTTAGGGATGAACAGGCCTTTTGAGTCTTGTTGGACTGAAGTGGCTATGGGAGCGAGTATAGGATTAGCTCAGGGATTTAAATGGGCAGGAATTAAAAAACCGGTGATAGCTACTATAGGAGATTCTACTTTTTTCCATGCTGGTATTCCTCCTCTCATTAATGCTGTCTATCATAAAGTCCCCTTAACGGTAATTATTTTAGATAATGGATGGACTGCTATGACCGGTTTTGAAGAAAACCCCGGGACTATTAATTTGAATGGAGCGACTCATACCAAAAGAGTAGATATTGTCGAGATTTGTCGAGGTTGCGGTATAGAGAATATTCAGATCATTGACCCCTATCAGGAGGAAAAAGCAACAAACGCAATCATGAAAGCAATAGAATATCCGGGGGTTTCGGTAGTAGTTTCCCGCCGGGAGTGTGCTCTTCAAACTAAAAGAAGAAAAGTTAAATTCCCCCAGCGCAAAGTAAATATAGACCAGTGTACCGGCTGCAGGATATGCTTGAGTTCTTTAGCCTGTCCGGCGATGGTATTTCATCCTAAAGATGCCAACACTAAAGCTTATATGGAAATTACTTCAGCCTGTTTTGGCTGTGGGTTATGTGAATTTACTTGTCCGGTGGAGGCGATATGGGTGATGAAAAATGGAAAATAATTTTTATTTAATCGGAGTAGGTGGACAGGGAGTAATAAAATTAGGACAAATTATTGCTGATTATGGATTAAAAAAAGGCGAGAAAGTTAAATTTTTTAAAGAAGTAGGTATGGCTCAGAGAGGCGGCCCGGTTCATTGTGAAATTAGGATAGGTAATGTGTTTGGATCGAGGATTCCTCCCCTCTCTTCTGATATAATAGTAGTAATGGAATTATCCGAAGGATTGAAAAGTTTAGAATTTGTCAAACCGGGAGGAACAGTAATTTTAAATAGAAAGAGGATATATCCTATTGATATGATGGCACATCCCGAAAAATATCCTCAGGATGAGGAGATAACTAAACTATTTAAAGAGGTAAATGCAAGAATAATCTGGATAGATGCCGCTAAAATAGCGAGAGAGGCAGGACTTCCCATTGCCGAAAATATTGTCTTGCTGGGCGCTCTCTCTTTTATCTCTTCATTTGATAAAGAATTTATTATTAATCTTTTAAAGAAAGATATCCCTCGCGAATTAGATAAAAATATTACTGCTTTTCGTGCAGGTTATGAAACAGCAGAAGGAATGGATAAATGAAAGGTATAGAAAATTTCTTTAATCCTCATTCAGTAGCACTCTTTGCTTCAATGAAAAAAGGAAAGACCGGCTATGAGATAGTAAAAAATATGGTGGAGGGAGGATTTAAGGGGAAAATATGTCCGGTGAGCCAGAGTGGCGGCCAAATATTCGGAGTAAGTATCAATAAAGATTTTAAAAATTTAGAAATTGATTTAGCAATTATTGCTATACCCGGTCAATTTATTCCTTCACTTTTAGAAGATTTGGGAAGTAGGGGAGTTAAGTCAGTAGTTATAATTTCTGCTGGTTTTTCAGAAGTAGGAAATATCAAAGAAGAAGAAGAGATAAAGAATATAGCTAAAAAACATCAAATGAGAATTATAGGTCCAAATTGTGCTGGTATTATGAATACCGAAAGTAATCTCTTTGCCAGTATTGAAGTCAGAGCCCTTCCGGGTGAAACTGCCTTTATCACCCAAAGTGGTGCTCTGGGCGGGGCAGCCTTAATGATGGCAGAAGAATTGGGTTTTGGTTTTTCCAAATTTGTAAGTTATGGGA
>JBBRDV010000194.1:0-2076 GCA_038203565.1 Atribacterota bacterium | reverse complement strand
TTAATTGCTGCCTCATCAAGCATTCCGTTTTTCAGGTAAATAATAGCTAAATCCAAAGGTAAATCAGGATGGTCAATATATTTCTCTGCTTTCTCTAAGTATTTTTTAGCGACACCATACAACTCTTTATCTTGCAATATTTTCCCTATATCATAATAAATAGCACCTAAATAAGGATCCCACCTTAAAGCTTCCTCATAAGTTTTAATCGCCTTATCCCAATTTTCTTTTTCAATTTCTTTAAACCCTTTATACCAGTAAGTTTGAGCAATGAATGGGCGTGCTATAGTTATGCTTAGAATTATAACTAATAGGATAACGGATAAATATAAGAGGGGCTTAAATCGATAAATATTATCGTTTTCTTTATTCTCTGCTTTTTTCTGTTTTTTAGCAAAATTAATATCTTCTGTTTCTTTTGTTATTACGTCAGTATCTTTCTCTTTTAAATTAATTTTATCAGCCTTCACTTCTGTTTTAATTATTACTACAGTAAGACCTAATACTAACCAAAACATGGCAGTATTAGTTGGCAGGCGCAGGGGAAACCAGAATAAGCCATCTACTAAGAAAGCTATTATACTCCCCATTAATCCAATTATAATCCCCTGTTTATATTTATTTTCTATGCTTTTTAATTTTTTTACTCCATAATTAAAATAAATAATTATCAGCCATAAAAATATTCCTAATCCGATTATCCCCAGCTCTGCTCCCAGTTGTAAATATTCGTTATGTGCTTTGTCTGCAACACCATAAGGGTAAATCGTTCGGTTTTGTCCCTGGTCAAAGAATTTTGCCTGATATTTCAAAGCATTGTATTTAAAAGTCCCTAGCCCTGAACCAAGCAAAAGATGGTCTTTAATCATAAGTGTAGTAAATTTGTAAATTGTAGCTCTCCGACCAAAAGAAAATTCATTAATAAGCTCAGTAATTGAGACTCTTTCTTTTATCTTTGAAATAACTGTACCTGATTTATTTAACGGAGTTGGAACTGCAAATAAAAAAATTATTATGCTAATAACAAGTAGAGTAATAATAAGCAGTCTCTTTTTTACCTGAGTAAATTTTTTATCTGTCGAAATTTTAAAAAGGATAATCATAAAGATTATCGATAAACCTAATCCTAAATATGGTCCTCTGGAAAAAGTTACCAATAGCGCCCCAGTCATAGCCAGAATTCCTATTAATAAAAAGGTTTTTTTAATTTTATTTTTGTTAACGAAAAAAAGAGAAATTGCTATAGGTAAAGGAAGTATTAAATATTCTGCAAAATAACCAGCATTGCCAAAGAGACCAAAGACTTTTCCTCTTCCGTAATTTCCAATCCAGAAGGCAAAATCAATGCCATTGTATTGGAATATACCATATATGCCAAACGCCGCTCCTATAAGAATCACTGCGCTGATGATTTGATTAATTTGTTTTTCATTATGAACATTATTGACTACTATAAAATACAATAGAGGTCCGGCCAAGAAAAGTGGCAATTCTTTTAAGGTGACAAAGGAACTGTCAGACCAGATTAAAGAGAGAACGCAAATAACTATAAAGCTTAAGATGGGAAGGTTAAGCGGCGTAGAAATAAATTTAATCTCTTCCTTATTTATCATCCTAAGTCCCCAAAACATTAAACCGATTATTATTAAGAGTTCGGTAGTAAGTTCTTTTGCTGGATTAAATACATCTACACAACGTGGATAAAAGACTATAGGAACTAAAACAATTAAAGCAATAATTGAATATTCAATAGCTTTAGTCCAGAAAGAGTTGGAATTATTAGGTATATTTATTTCTTTTGGTTGCATTTTTTCCTCAAACTCCTATAATTAGTATATAGTCGTTAGTATTTAGTATATAGTATGATAGTTGCTTTGCCTGTTTATTTAAATGTAGGGGGTCGATTCATCGAGCCCGTAATACAGGGGTCGGATGAATCCGACCCCTTGTACGATAAGAATATCTAAATTATTTACTAAATATGTTAGTATGATACTGGAAGAGTTTGTAGTTGATTAGGTCATCCGACCCCTGGAGCAATCATCTTTTAATGATTAGCTCGCGGTGTAGATGGAC
>JBBRDV010000193.1:0-2076 GCA_038203565.1 Atribacterota bacterium | reverse complement strand
TGCCGGGAAAGAACCAGGGAGGCGATTGCCATATCCGGGAGCAGGCCTGCTGGGATATTTACCGCCGGCACTGCCCAGAGATATATTAATATAGAAGGATATATGCCCGGCCGTGAGGTAGTTGTTCTGGGTTCGGGGGATATCGGGATGATTATGGCCCGCAGGATGACTTTAGAAGGAGCAAGGGTTAAGGCGGTTCTGGAAATTATGCCTTTTTCTACCGGGCTAATCAGAAACAAGGTTCAGTGTCTGGATGATTTTAATATCCCCTTAAAATTCAATCACACTATTACCCGAATTGAGGGGAGAAAGCGGGTAGAAAGAGTGACCGTCGCTCAGGTGGATAAAAACTTGCAGGCGATTCCCGGAACCGAAGAAGAGATAAGCTGTGATACCATCCTATTATCTGTTGGCTTAATTCCGGAAAATGAACTAACCAGAGAAGTAGGGATTGAATTAGACCCGGTGACCAGAGGGCCCATAGTAAATGAAAACCGAGAGACAGAGATTGAGGGAATTTTTGCCTGTGGAAATGTGCTCCATGTTCATGACTTAGCCGATTTTGTTACCGAAGAGGGAGAGATCGTGGGTAGAGCTGTAGGCGAATACCTAAAAAGGAGTAGAAAATTTCGTTCTCAACCCATAAAGATAGTACCCGGTGATAATATTGCATATGTAGTCCCTCAACATATAGATTTTCTTGTTCCGGGAAGGAAGAAAATAAAAATATTTATGCGGGTAAAAAAGCCAGCAGAGAGGATCAGGATTAATTTATTAGATGATAAAGGCAGAGTATTGGGTTCTTACAAGAAGAAGATTGTAACCCCGGGAGAGATGGTGAGCGTCTTTTTGCCGGAAGTTCTATTGGATGATAAATTGAAAAATATAACTATCTCTATTAAAAGGGATTAGGGAGTAAAGAGGATGGAACAAAATAAGATAATATGTATAAGCTGCCCCATAGGTTGTAGAATGACCATCCAGAGTAAAGATGGAAAGATTACCTCTATTATAGGGAATGCCTGTCCTAAAGGAATTAAATATGCCGAAGAAGAATTTATCAATCCGCTAAGAATCTTAACTACCACAGTTAAAGTGATTGGTGGTGAATTACCTTTAATGTCAGTAAAGACGGAAAAAGCAATTCCTAAAAAATTATTATTAGAAGCCATGGCCGAAATTGCTGAAATTGAAGTTAAAGCCCCGGTTAAAATAGGTCAGGTAATTAAAGATGATTTGATGGGAACAGGCGTAAGCCTGATTGCCACCCGCGATGTTAAGAGACCTGATTCTAACCTGCTTCCCTATAAAATTTGAAGTAACCGATTATATGTGTTATTATTTTTATAGTGATTTAAAATCAATATTTTCTATTTATATAAAATTATAAAACCAAAGGGAAAAAACTATAGATGCAGGAACTTAGAGAATATTTTAAAGAACACCCCGTAATTGCCTCCATAAGAAATGATGCAGATTTTGAATATGCCCTCAACAGTAAGGCTGCTGCCCTTTTTATTCTTCACGGAGATATATTTAATCTTCCCCAGATTATGAAAGAATGTAAAAACCGTAACAAGCTGGTTTTTTTACACATGGATCTGATTAAAGGAATTGGTCGAGATAGGGAAGGAATAATATACTTAGCCAGGAAAGAACTTTGTGATGGGATCGTTACCACTAAAAATAATTTAATCAATATCGCTAAAAAAGAAGGGCTTATTACTATACAGCGTCTTTTTTTACTCGATTCTGCTGCCTTAAAGACCGGAGAACAGCTGTTAAAAAATAACCAGCCTGATGCAGTGGAAATTTTACCCGGCATAGCTGCTCCTTATTTTATAGAACACATATACAAAAAGTTGCTCTGTCCGGTTATTGCCGGCGGTTTAATTTCTGATAAAAGCGAAATAGAGAAATTACTGCAAAAAGGGGTTCTGGCTGTATCTACCAGCAGAAAAGAATTATGGTAAATTTTGTCCTTGAATATTTAGGAGATTGGGTTATAATTAAAATAGCACAATAGTACGCTATTGAGAAACAGCAATTCAAAGTTTTAAAAAATAACTTCAACTT
>JBBRDV010000192.1:0-2087 GCA_038203565.1 Atribacterota bacterium | reverse complement strand
AAAGATATCCCTACAGGCAAAACCTTTGATTTATGATCATCCACAATTGTTTTGGAATTACTCATACTTTCACCCTCCCTTACTAAAAACTTTATTCCGAAATCTTAATCTCCTCGTTGTCTCCTTCTTTATCTATTTTCTCCCTCATCAGAATAGCTCATCAAAATCTAAAAGTTAACTGTAATGCTTGTCGCATCCCGCATTTTTAACGGCTAATGAACTAACTAAATAATCTTACATCTTGCAACCATCTTTATATCTTGCACCTTGAAACTTGTCTTTCTATCTTACATCTCTTCTCTTTTCTTCCTTTCCTTTCTTAACTCGATACTCGATACTGTTTACCCCTTTTTTCCCTCATACAAACTCCCAATATAATAGACCATAGGCCTTCTGTAAAAGTGATGTCAATAAAAATAGGTGTCTGTCCCTATTTTACTATTTGCAAAATCAGAAAAGATATTCTAAAAATAATGGATAAAAAAGAAGATAACACAAAAAAGATTGAAAATATTTTTAAAACAATCTCCGGCAGAGGTTTAATGATAAATATTAAAAATGAGGAGATCCTGCTAAACTAATCAATTTTCTAATTTCTATATTTACTTTCGTTATTATTTCATCTTTGACCCTTCCAAATTTTTTTATGGCAATTTCTTGAGATAGACTATATATTTTATCTGCCCTTATATTAGAATCTAATTTAAGAGTGCCTTCAATTAAATCATTATTTGAAATTAAAATTGTATAATCTTTTTCTTTTAAATTTGAAGTAATTGCTACTACAATCATATCTTCTTTTGTACTATTGTACATATCGTTTGATAAAACCAACACTGGCCTTTTCTTATTAGAAACTAAATTAGTGAATGGTACGGGTATTAATAGTATATCTCCCTGTTTATACATTATTCCATGTCCTATCATCTATATCATTATTCCAAAATCCTAAGCTTGTTTCACTGGCTAATTCTAAATCTTTAAACTTTTCTCTTCTTCTTTTCATACTTAAATAACCTACAAAATCTAATACTTCTTTTGCCTCATTCTCAGAAATCTTATCGATTAATGCCCTCAGATTTTCTTTTGTAGTTTTCATAATATACTCACCTTCTCTTAGTCATCTATCCCCTTTTTTATTTTTACCTACTTAAATTTCTCCAGCAAATTTTAATAATTCTTGTATTAACCTTTTATTTATCCAAAAACCTGTTTTCATTAATTTCCTGAGTGTATCTTTCAAGGAAACATTTTTTCCCTCTACAATACATTCTTTGTAAACAGCTTCTGGAACTACAATTCTCTGAAAATAATCTTTTAACAATCCAAGATAACCAATCTTAGATAAATGGATGAGAGGTGATGAATTACTAATGACCTTTTGCATAATTTTGGTCTTCTTTAAGCTCTTTTCTTGAATAATGTCTCTCTATCTTTCTTTCTCCCAAACTATCTATAAACTCCCACTTGCTTATTCCTGCTAATCTTCTCGCTACTCCCATAGTAGCCATTCCCTTTTTATACAAGAAAAAAGCAAATTCTTTCTTCAATTCACTTTTCAAGCGTCCTTTGGGTAATTTTATAGCCTCAATAAATTCATCTGGAATAGTTAAAATTAAGGGCATTCTTCTCCCTCCTTTATTTAATCAATAGTTTCAAAATCATTTATATTAATTATATCATAAAATCTAAAAAAGTGTGAGTAAATCAACCGAACTTTATTATCTCCATACCTTTATTTTCATAAATTGAAAAGTTGCCTGTCCCCTTTTTCTCTATTTGTGTCAATTCTCATGAAAATGGGAATCCAGAACATTTATAGCCCGCATTTATGGATTCCTATTAAATGATTTCTCCTTTTCGCTTGAAATCTCCATAGGGAAGATGTATAATCATTGTAGATACATTTTATAGCTCTATAGTTCATTTTTGAAAGGAAGGTACACTATGCAAACTCAAATTAAAAAATGGGGGAACAGCCTTGCATTACGAATTCCCAAATTACTTGCATTGGATGCAAACCTGAAGCTAAATAAATTAGTTGATTTATCTATCGATAAGGGTAGTATCGTTATTACGCCAATTGG
>JBBRDV010000191.1:0-2094 GCA_038203565.1 Atribacterota bacterium | reverse complement strand
TATACCACATTTTTTAAGTTCATCTATAAAAATTTGAGCAAGATCTACAGTGATTGAATCAACATAATCATTATCATTCCCATGTTTAGGAGATTTTAATAATTCCTTTCTGATTATTTCTTCTTTTGGACCTTTAAAATTATTTTTTAATAATGTTAATAAATCTATACCAGATATTTTCTTTTCTTCAAAAACTAATTTTTTTATTGCAGCAAAAGAATTTGCAACATTTGGAAGACCATGTCCTTGAACTATTGTATTATTATCATTTAGCCCCCCACCTTCAGTCATATCCATGCCCATTTCAATTCTATAAGCCAATAATGCTGAGGAAAATGGTGTTGGATTAAGCTTCGGGTCAAGAGATGAGGTAATTGCTGTAAAGATGGGGACAAAATTCATATAATATGTAAGTTGTTTTTTAAATAACTCTTTTAACTCATTAAATGAATTAAAAGAACTTAAATTTTTATCACTGTGGCACAAACAAATACCACTAGAAGGATCCTTCCCACCATTTAAAGTTAACTCAAGCACTTTAGCTAAATTAATATAAATGGCTGCCCCTGTATGATCTATATGTTTACCCGGTATTGCTGGCTCTGAACAAGCAACAATTGCGTATTTTCTTGCCTCTTCAATAGGGATATTTTCATTTTGTAAGGCAGGCACAATTGCCTCATCGCTAAAAAATGACGGTAATCCTCCTCCATGTTCTAGAAGCATCTTTATAGCTTTTTGTAAAAAATTATCGGGAGTCTTTTCATGTATTCTGCAAATTATTACAGGTTCTGGCAACTTTAACATTCCTGTTACTTCAAGAATTAGATAACTTAAATCATTAGTTGCATCTAATCCATCAGATGTCTGACCGCTTAAAGTGATTGCCTGAAAAGTTGGATAACCACCTTTATAAATAGTTTCAGACCCAGGCCTTACTTTTTTTATTTGTGCAATTTTTATAAAAAAATTACTTATTAATTCTTTTGCTTCTTCTCTATCTAATTTATCACTGTCAATATCTCTTTTATAATAAGGATATAAAAATTGATCGATCCTTCCAATTGTGACTGAATGGCCATTGCTTTCTATCCAACGAAATAAATGTATACTCCATACAAGTTGTAATGCTTCCCAAAATGTTCTCGGTGGATTTTCTGAAATCCAATTACACCCCTCACTTATATTATTTAATTCTTTTTTCCTAAAATTATCATTTTGTTCTAAGGCTAATTTTTTTGCTAGTTCTGCGTAGCGAATAAAGTATTTTTCTACCGCTTTATAGCATATAATAACTGCTTTTAAAAAACATATTTTTTCTATAGCATTTCGTTTAGAAAAATCCACTTTAGCTAAGGCTACTTTTGATTCTTTTATAATTCCTTTAATTCCTTTTTCTATAACTTTTTCATAATCTAAAACTGTATGACTAGAACCTCCCGACGTTTTTCTATAGCCCGCATAAATTACTGGTTTTATTCCAAAACTATCTAAATCCCAGGCTTTTTTAGCGCTTTCTGGTAAAATAAGAGAAGCAAGTTTAACTACACTTTCTTCGCGAGTTTTACCTTTCCAGTAACTAATTATATTTTTTAATTCTTTTTTTGTATCTTCTTCCACTTTAAATTTATCAAATGGCCTCTTACCAAACTCATCTAATTCCTCTTCAATAAATTTAACCCCAAATTCTGGATATATTGGAGCATTATTAGGTTTACTAGCTAAATTTCCAACAATAAGCTCTCTTGGTGTAATAAATATTTTCTTATGTATTAAAACTTTTTCAAAAGCTTTAGCTACTCTAATAATTGTAGGGAAACTTTCTGTTTCTTTATAGCTTTCTGTAACTAATCTAGCCCTCTCGCTACATATTCCTGGAGTTCCAAACACTCCACTTTTAAAATCCTCTAACTTCTCTTTAAATTTAATTTTATCCTTATTCATCATAATTCTCATTACCTCCCCTCATTTTTATTTTGCATCTTTCGAAAAACTCTGAAAGTTTATATATAAATTTTATGATGTTTTCGCCTTTAATTTTTCAAATCTTCATCTTTATTTTAAGCAAACAATTTGGTAATCTAAATTTAATTT
>JBBRDV010000190.1:0-2099 GCA_038203565.1 Atribacterota bacterium | reverse complement strand
TGATATTCTTTTAAGTTTATGCCTTTAAGGTTATTCTCCACCTTGCTCATTTCATTTTTCATCAGATCATATATTTCTGGAATATTTTGATTATTATTAATATGGTAACCTACTACAACACCAAAATATAAATCCGGCAATTTTTCAAACACTTCATCATAAACTTTAAATCTCATGGTCCACTCCACTAGGATACCTTACTTTTAAAAAAATCCCCAAACCATTGCTTTTTATATTATCTATTATTACCCATTAGTTTATTGCATGGTTTATCTCTTCAAAATAAAAAGTCTCCTTTTAGAGGAGACTTTTTATCGACCGGCATCCCGATCTAAATTAACAAGCTTATCTTATCATTGTATTATAACCCAGAGGAATGATTTGTCAATAGCTCAAAATCTTTAAATAATGGGGTTTAAAGACAATAGGGGTTCAGTTCTTGTAATATAACAAAGGATAGGTTATATTGGTAGCATGACCAGACCATGATAATGGGGAAATAAATCTTCGCATTCGATATAGATATAAAACATCCGGGCATTTTGTTTAGCAATAAGTGAATAAAAATTAGATATCACCCTAAATTAGCAAAATAGAACATGAAAGGATGGATCATGGCAACATGGAATTAAAACAAATTACAGAAAAGACCTTTTATATCCCGGGTCTAATCAATATCGGTCTCTATTTAGAAGGGAATCAAGTTATTTTAATCGACAGCGGCAATGACGAATCAGCCGGGCGGAAAATATACCAACTTTTGGAAAAACAGGGATGGAATTTGAGAACCATCATTAATACTCATTCCAATGCGGACCATATCGGAGGTAACAACTATTTACAGAAAAAAACCAATTGTGATATTGCCGCTACTTCCATAGAAAGCACCTTTATCGAGCATCCAGGTTTAGAACCGTTTCTGTTATGGGGAGCTTATCCTTTTAAATCTTTGCGAAATAAGTTCTTGCAAGCCCAACCTTCTAGAGTCAGTTGCATTATCAAAGATGATGGACCAATTACCAGTACTCATTTAACCGCATTTCCACTAGCCGGACATTTCTTACAGATGGTCGGTATTAAGACACCGGATAAGGTCTATTTTTTAGCAGACAGCCTGTTTTCTCCGGAGATATTTGATAAGTATACATTAACCGTTTGTGCCGATATAGAAGCCATGCTAAAAACTTATTTATTATTGGAAAAAATAGAAGGAAAATTTTTTATTCCTTCGCATGCAAAGCCGACGGATAATATACAAGATTTAATTAAAATAAATAAAGAGCATCTCTTAAAAATGAGTAGCAGAGTCGCCTCCTTGTGTGATAAACCCATTTCCCGAGAAGATATTTTAGCTGCCATTGCCCAGAATCACCATATAGAACTATCTTCTTCTCAGTTTGTCCTTACTTTGATTACTATTTCTGCACATTTAAGTTATCTGTTTGACCAAGGGATCATCCATCCGATTTTTAAAAATGGAAAGATGTTGTGGCAAAAGTTATAATTTAAGGGCTAGATAAATAGAGCTCTTAGCGTTTCTGTAGAGGAGTTAATAAATTAGAAATTATGGAAGATGTCATCAGAACAGAAAATTTAAGCAAATATTTTGGTAATGTACACGCTGTAGAAAGTGTTTCCTTAAAAGTTAGAAAAAGTGAGATTTACGGATTTTTGGGACTTAACGGTGCGGGGAAAACAACGACCATTCGTATGCTCCTGGGAATGATCAGTCCCACAGCGGGTTCGGCCTTTTTATTGGGTAAAAAAGTTACTGCTGATAGTTGTGACCTATGGGGAAATGTTGGATATCTGGTAGAAACTCCCTCTTCGTATCCTGAACTTACGGTTTGGGAAAATCTTGAAATTATACGCCGATTACGTCGAATACAGGATAAAAAAACGGTTGAGTGTGGTAATTAGTAAACTTATTTCGGATTACTCAATCAAATCATTGCTGGGGTGGGATTAATAGGATTTGCATTTGTCACAAGCTGGGTTTTTGGTCGTGAATATTCTGACCGGACGGTAAAAGATTTACTTGCGTTACCTACCCCACGATCATCCATCGTTTTATCGAAATTTATCGTTGTGGCAATTTG
>JBBRDV010000189.1:0-2119 GCA_038203565.1 Atribacterota bacterium | reverse complement strand
CTTTTAATAGCCATTTCCATAAGGGTATATATTTTATTGTTTTATCTTTAATTATTTCTTTACCTTCATCATTAGAAGTAATAATTAATAGATGGGGGCAATTCAATTCTTTGCTAGCTCTAATTAGGGCTTTTGTTTCTCTTTCTTTGGTTTGGTAATCGGATAAATCAAAACAAGACTGAATTAGAGTAGTAATTTTTTCCCCTTTTTTAATTACAAAATCTACTTCTTCATTATTAGAGAGATAGTAAAAGATTTCTTCGTTTGGTTTTAAACCCTTTCTTAAAAGAGAAAGAAAAATCAAGTTTTCTAATTTGCTACCTTTGTTCTCACCTACTATGCCTTCAATTAAGCCATTGTCGACTGAATAAATCTTGGGAATACTCTGCTCAATATTTTTCAAGGACCAGGAAAATCTTCTTAAAGGGAAGAAGATAAAAGCATCGTTAAAATATTCCAAATAATTATATAAACTATTTTTGCTTACTTTAATATTTAATGATTTAAGAAAATTGTAGAATTTGTGAACAGAAAAGGCTCTTCCTTTAACTAAATAGTTGAACATCAATTTAATTACTTTCAGGTTTCTTATCTTATGCCTCTCCATAAGATCGCGGAAAATGGTAACTTCTATAATTTCATTAATCAATCTTTTATTTTCTTGGGGATAGAGGAGTATTTCCGGGTAACCTCCCCAGGAAAAATATTTCCAAAATGCATTCAATAAATTTGCCTTTTCTTCGGAAGATAAATACTTTTCGCAATTAATATTTTTTAATTTCAAATATTCTTTAAAGGAGAAAGGTAACATCAAATAATTTAAAGTTCTACCCCGCAGAGAAGTGGCAATTTCTCGGGATAAAAGTTTGGAGGAAGAACCGGAGATAAATACAAAAGCCTTTCTTTTGTCTAAGATATCTCTTATGAAAATTTCCCAATTTTCAATGACTTGTATTTCATCTAAAAAAATCCAAATCTTTTGCTTTTTGTTTTCCGGATAAATTTCATAAAAGGTATCTGATAAAGTAGTTAAATCTTTTATATCCATGGCGACTAATCTTGGGTTTTCAAAATTTATATATAAGGTTCTCTCTTTTTTAATCCCCTTTTGAATGAGCATTTTTATTAAGGAGTAAAGAAAGAATGTTTTGCCACTTCTTCGAGGACCCATAATAGTAATTGCCCTATTAAGGGGGATCTCCAGGTCAATGTGATTCTGTAGTTCTCTTTCTACTAAAGGAGGCAAAGTATTTTTTTGATAATCTAAAATTATTTCTGATAATATCTCTTTTTCTATCATAGTAATCCTTTCGTTCAATCTGTCAATCAGCCAATCAAAAGCGAAAGCGAAAGCAATCTACCGATCTGCCGATCGACTAATTATTCAAAGTGTGTCTTATAGAGGGAAATATTCTTTTATTATTTCCCTCTATAAATGTTATTATAATACTACTATAAAGTAAGAAAAAAAGCAAGATCAGTTTTTGTGATTTTGTAGGGGTCAGAATGTCAAGGGGACGGTTCTTTTGACAATATTATGTAGACAGGTGGCGCCTGTCAATTTTGATTTAGCAAAGCGTTCCCTGATTCACTGCTATTCCAATAGATACTGCCTTAGTAGAAGGTTCAGGAATGTGAAATTTTATAGCCACTTTCATCCTCTGATTGGTCTCTTCCGGGGTAAAACCAGTAGCAATACATTTTAAAATACTATTTAAGGTTCCTTTTTTCTCTTTTCCATAGCCTTTTCAAATCTCTTTTGCCATGGATAAGGCCTAGTATAACAACTCGCGATTCTTCAATACTATAAATAAGGCGATATTCTCTTACAAAAAGTTCACGAATATTCGGATTGCCAAGCTCAGGAACAATACGTCCTCTTTCAGAGAACTCATTGAGTGAACGGCTTGCATCTCGGATTTCCTGAACAAATGCTGACGCATAAAAAGCGGAATCTCGAGCAATATATTCAGCAAGTGCTTCAAGATCAGTAGCAGCTTCATAGGCCCAATTTACTTTCCGAGCCATTTTGCCATCATCCTCTCAACTTCTTTCTGTGTGTAAATACGCCCTTCGTCTGCATCCTTTAAACCACGCTCGATCTTTTGAAGAACGTAAA
>JBBRDV010000188.1:0-2130 GCA_038203565.1 Atribacterota bacterium | reverse complement strand
CAGATATTGTGACACTTCCATAAGGAAACGGGAAGTAAACAGGGAATACAAACTTGTTCCTAAAGTTTAGAGAAGCTCATCTACTCGACAATTAAAAAAAGGAGTGTGATAGACAATGAAAAAAGATATAGATAACCGCGGGGAAATTCTTTTAGAAGCTTTACCTTATATTAAGAAATTCTGGAGTAAGATAATAATAATAAAATATGGTGGTAGTGCTATGAAGGATAAAAATTTGGAAAAACAGATTTTAAAGGATATTATTCTTTTAAAATACGTAGGGATGAAGCCGGTAATTGTTCATGGTGGAGGATCAGAAATATCTGAGGAGATGAAAAAAAGGAATAAAATCCCTCAATTTGTCAATGGATTAAGAGTAACTGATAAAGAGACGATGGAGATAACTGAAATGGTTTTAACCGGCAAGATTAATACTCGTTTGGTAGCAGAGATTAACCTCTATATTTCCGAAGGTTCGGGAAATGGAGTAAAAGGTATCGGTCTAAGTGGAGAAGATGCCCAACTTTTGACGGTTAAGAAACATCGAGTCCCAGAGTTGGGATTGGTAGGAGAAGTGGAAAAAATTAATCCTGAAATATTAACAATTTTACTGGAAAAGAATTATATCCCGGTAATTGCTACGGTTGGAGTAGATAAAGAAGGGATAAGATATAATATTAATGCTGATACTGTAGCAGGTCAGATAGCCATTTCTCTACAAGCAGAGAAGTTAATATATTTGAGCGATGTAGATGGGATATTCAAGGATTTTAAAGACCCAACTTCCTTGATTAACAGTTTGCCCATTAATCAAGCTAAGGAATTAATTAAATCTGGACAGATTCAAAAGGGAATGATTCCCAAAGTAGATTCAGCGGTTCAAGCCTTAGAGGGGGGAGTCAATAAAGTGCATTTCTTAAATGGTAACCATGCTCATTCTATTTTGTTAGAATTATTTACCGATAGTGGTATAGGAACAGAAATTATTTGCTGACGAGTATACTTACTTAAATAAAATCGGAGTAGTTGATCATTCATATATATTAAATAAGGAGGACTAAGGTTTATGAAAACAAAAGAATTAATAGAAAAAGAAAAAAAATATTTATTTCAGACTTATAGCAGGCCAGGTATGATATTAGACAAAGGTGAGGGGATGAAGGTATGGGACCTGGAAGGAAAGCAATACTACGATTTTATCGGTGGTATAGCAGTAAATGCCCTGGGATACAGTCATCCTAAATTAGTTCAGGCCATTAAGAATCAGGCAGAAAAATTAATTCATTGTTCCAATCTTTATTATAGCGAACCACAGATAATTTTAGCTCGGATGCTGGTAGAGCTTTCTTGTGGAGATAAAGTATTTTTTGGTAATAGTGGAGCAGAGGTAAATGAAGGCGCAATCAAATTAGCAGTTAAATATTTTAAAGAGCAAAATAAAGATAAACATAAAATAATTTATATGAAAAATTCTTTTCACGGTAGGACTATTGCTACTTTGGCTGCTACCGGTCAATACAAATATCAGAAAGATTATCTTCCTCTTTTACCTAAGTTTAAGGAGGCGATATTTAATGACCTTGAATCAGTAAAGGCAGCATTTGATAAAGAAGCAGCAGCAGTACTGGTTGAGCCTATTCAAGGAGAAGGTGGTGTAAAAATTGCCACTCAGGAATTTATAAAGGGATTAAGAGAATTATGTAATAAGGAAGGAATACTGCTTATCTTTGATGAGATCCAGTGCGGTTTGGGTCGAACCGGAAAGATGTTTGCTTACCAACATTATGGTGTAGAGCCGGATATTTTAACTATTGCTAAATCTTTGGGAGGGGGGATACCTATCGGAGCATTTATTGCCAAAGATAAAATAGCTTCTTCTTTTAAGCCCGGTGATCATGGAACTACTTTCGGAGGTAATCCTCTGGCTTGTGCAGCAGCGATAGCTAATTTAAAAGTTTTAAAAGAGGAGGATTTAGTTAAGAGGTCTCAGAACAAGGGAGAATATTTTAAAGACAAATTAAAAGGTCTTAAAGAAAAGTATCCAGAGAAGATTGAAGAAATAAGAGGTTTAGGGCTGATGGTGGGGATGGAATTAAAAGAAGAAGGCCAGGAGGTAGTAAAAAAATGCCT
>JBBRDV010000187.1:0-2160 GCA_038203565.1 Atribacterota bacterium | reverse complement strand
ATAGCTCCGTAAACGTTTCTGGTTTCACAGTAGTCGCAAGAATAAGTGCCTCTTTTACTGAAGGTACCCATTCAACAACTAGAAAGCCTACTACAATAAACCAAACTACCAGAAGCACTAATCTAATCTTCATTATTGGCTGGTAATTTATCTTCTCATTTTTAACCATAATTTTAATAATCTTTCGTAATATTTCTACTCGCGGCTGAGCATTAATATGGACAAATACTTCTAATGCCTCCTGATAATACTTTAATGCCTCCTCAGACTGGCCTAAAGTAATATACACCAGTCCTATGTTGCCAAGATTGGTGGCTACGCCTTCTTTATATCCTATCTTTCTATTGATCTTTAGGGCTTCCTGATAATAATTTAGGGCTTGATTGATTTCCCTTAATTTATTGTGAGCCAGACCGATATTATTAAAAACATTGGCTATTCCTTCTTCATATCCCATCTTTTTATTAATCTCTAATACTTCTCGAAAAAGTTTTAATGCTTCTTCAGGTTTTCCTGAATCAGTATATACTACCCCAATATTATTTAAGCTATTGGCTATACCCGGTTCATCTTCAATCTTCTGGCTAACCTTTAATGCTTCTTCATGACACTTCAATGCTTCATCATATTCGCCTAATTCATTATATACCGTACCTATATTACTAAGATTATGGGCTATTCCTTGTTCGTACCCGAGCTTTTTATTAATCTCCAAGGCTTGCTGATAATATCCTAATGCTTCATCTGGTTTGCCTAAGTTATGGTAGATATTTCCTATGTTGCCGAGCGCAGCTGATTTGGCTGGCAATTTGGCCATTTTATTTTCTGCTCTTTTTAAAATATTTAATGATTCTCTAAAATGTTTTTCCGCTTGATTTAGTTTAGATAAAAAATAATAACAGTTGCCGATAAGGATACTAAAGCCTATTTTATCTCCCTCGGGGATAGTTAAATCATTCAGGCATATTTCATATACTTTAATAGCTTCCTCAAATTGATATTCTTTCTCATGGTTTTGTCCTGAGCGGAAAGATTCTGTTAATAAAGGATTTCTTTCCAGGAGATCGGTTACGGTTCCCGGTAAGTTTCTGTCGAATAATTCCTGTCTTTGGTATAGACGATTGTAAAGCTCTTCTCTTTTAGACTTTTCTTCTTTAGTTTTTTTATCCTTTATTATTAAATACGCATCAAAGATAAATATTAAGGCACAGACAGCCCATAACCATATCTTCATTTCCATAGTTATATTTTTTAGCTTAAATAGGAAAGCTGCAAAGATTATTGGTGCCACTATTAAAATAAAATTTAATAATGAATTCATATTTTAACTCCTTAGGGAAATTTTTGTAAGGGTGAATTACTGCTGCTATATTTTTTATATTCGACAAAACTTTGGGAAATCCTCTTTTTAAAATATATTATTTATAATTTTTTATCAAGAATTATTTTCTCCTTTTAAAACTGTAGCCCTCCTCCTTTGTAGAGAAGGTTGTTTTTTTGCTATAACTGGGGGTTCAATGGAGACACTTAGATTAAATTCTCCTGGAGTTTTAATGGGCGTAGGAGCAGGTTTTACCCTTAGAGATATGGCTGTTAATATCCTCTTTTGGCAGGGAGTAAGGAATCATCCTGTTTTTCCCCTTCTTGCCATTTACGATAGTAACGTCTTAGCTCTTTATTGGAGATATAATGAGCAAGACATAATTCTTTAACTAAACGAAAGGAACGGGGGAGAACCTTATTCTGGATCTTTTCGTACTCTTCCAGAATAGGTTTCCATCTTTTTACGAAGATCTGTTGATTAATTTTCATAATTAAGCACCTCCTTTGGTGATATAATTATACCAAATAAGTTACTTAATTACTGAGCATTAACAACCGTCCCCTGTTCTTTTACAATACTACATACTCGATACGCACGACTTGTGCAGGCAATCATTGAATCTTGATCTAAAAATTATAAACAAGAAACTAAAAACATTAAAATTTGGGAACTACGAAAATTTTTATCTGCCTTTATGATATACTATAATAGTAATCAGGGATACGATACGGATTCATATGCCCGCTTAGTTTCTGATAACGAAAAATATACCCAAAAAAGGAGGATTAAAATGGCAGTTGTAAAAGTGATTGAAATCCTGGCAGAATCAACTAAAA
>JBBRDV010000186.1:0-2170 GCA_038203565.1 Atribacterota bacterium | reverse complement strand
GAAAGATAAAACCCAAATACTTCTTGATAAACTTGAATTGGATATCCGTCCTGATACCAAGGTAAGAAATTTAAGTGTAGCCCAAAGGCATATGGTGGAAATTGCTAAAGCACTCTCATTGGATGCAAAAATAGTCATTATGGATGAACCCACCTCTGCTCTTACTCTTAAGGAAGTTGAGTATTTATATAAAATTATTAGAAAATTGAAATCAGAAGGAAAAGCCATTATCTTTATTTCTCATAAATTTGAAGAGGTTTTTGAAATTGCGGATTATTTTACCGTACTAAGAGATGGGAAGTATATCGGAGAAGGGAAGATTGCCGATATTACCGTAGATAAAATTGTGCAAATGGTAATTGGTCGTAGTCTTGAAAAGATGTATCCAAAATTAGAAACAGAGAAGGGTAACATTATCCTGAAGGTTGAAAATCTTAACAAGATAGGTGTATTTAAAAATATATCTTTTGACTTGCATAAAGGCGAGATACTGGGATTTTTTGGATTGGTGGGCGCGGGAAGATCAGAAGTAATGCAAACCATTTTTGGAATTAATACCAAAACATCAGGAGATGTTTTTATTGATGGGAAAAAAGTTAATATTACCAATCCTTCTGAGGCAATGGATCATGGTATTGCCTATCTCCCCGAAGACCGACAAATACAAGGAGCTATTTTAGCTATGAATATTCGGGAGAATATTACCCTACCGATAATAGATAGAACCAGCAGACATATTTTCTTGGATCGTGATAGGGAATTTGAAATTACCGATGAATATGGGAAAAATATAGAAATCAAAGCTTCAAGTCGGGAACAGTTGGTAGAAGACCTCTCAGGAGGTAATCAACAGAAAGTAGTTTTTGCAAAATGGATTGCCACTAAGCCGCGAATATTAATTTTGGATGAACCAACTAAAGGAATTGATGTAGCAACCAAAGCTAATGTACATAATTTTATTTCTGAGCTCACAAAACAAGGAATAGCAGTAATCCTTATTTCCTCTGAACTTCCTGAGATTCTCGGTATGTCGAATCATGTTATCGTAATGCATGAAGGGGTTATAACTGCTAAATTTACTAGCGAAGAAGCAAATTCTAAAAAAATAATTAAAGCGGCAATTGGAAGTATTTCAAAGTGAGGAAATTCTAAGATGAGAGATTTATTTAGGAAAAGAGAATTTAATCTTTTTATTTTTATTGTATTTATCATATTGGGGGTTAGTTTGAGAACTCCCAGCTTTTTATATGTTAATAATTTTGTTGATATTTTGAACGATACTGCTATTCTGTCTATGGTTGCCATTGGGCAGCTTATGATTATTGTTACGGGGGGCATAGATTTATCTGTCGGCTCCAGTGTCGCTTTAAGCGGCATGAGTGTAGCACTTTTAAATCAATATCTCCCTGGAATTCCTATCTTTATAATTATTTTAATTTCAATAGCCATCGGACTCCTGCTGGGTTCGATAAATGGCTTGTTGGTTTCCCAGGCTAAGATTCCGCCTATCATAACTACTCTTGGAACTATGAGTATATATAGAGGATTGGTATTCGTACTTTGCAAAGGAACCTGGGTTAGTGCTCATGAGATGACCGAGGTTTTTCGGGGGTTTCCCAGAAGAAGTTTTTTGGGTATATCCAGTCTTATATATCTATCGGTACTCATAGTCATATTATTTTTAATTTTTTTAAATTTAACCAGAACTGGAAGAGAGATCTACGGGGTAGGTGGCAATAAAATAGCCTCTCAATATGTGGGTATTAACCTGAAGAAAATTCAATATATTGTCTTTACCTTATGTGGAGGAATTACTGGTCTTGCGGGATTTCTCTGGGTTGCCCGTTATGCTGCTGCTCAGAGTGAAACTGCTATCGGTTTCGAACTTCAGACTGTTGCGGCTTGTGTCATTGGAGGGGTAAGTATTATGGGTGGTTCCGGGACGATTATCGGTGTTGTACTGGGGGCCTTTTTCATGGGAATTGTTTATAATGCTCTGACTATGATCAACGTTTCTCCTTTCTGGCAGATGGCCATTCAAGGCTTCATTATACTTTTTGCAATTATAATAAATACTTTTATGGATAAACGCAATCAGCAGCTGATGCTGAGGAAGAGAAGTTTTAATGAGTAAAGAAAATAGTGTTCTTGACATTAAAAAAATCAGAAA
>JBBRDV010000185.1:0-2172 GCA_038203565.1 Atribacterota bacterium | reverse complement strand
CCAATTGGCGTAATAACGATACTACCCTTATCGATAGATAAATCAACTAATTTATTTAGCTTCAGGTTTGCATCCAATGCAAGTAATTTGGGAATTCGTAATGCAAGGCTGTTCCCCCATTTTTTAATTTGAGTTTGCATATAGTACCTTCCTTTCAAAAATGAACTATAGAGCTATAAAATGTATCTACAATGATTATACATCTTCCATATGGAGATTTCAAGCGAAAAGGAGAAATCATTTAATGGGGTGGCACAGCTTTACCTTCATTCCGTAGAGTTCTTTCTGAAATTCTGTGAAGCGTGAGGAATAATATTTGTGATTTTTTTGTTTAAAAGGAAGTTTTATTGACATTTAAGTGTAATTACATTATAATTACTATGAAAGCTTATTAAGAAGGTGGTTATATATGAAAGTTACTATAATTCCCATAGGTAATTCAAAGGGTATCAGGATTCCAAAGGCAATATTAGAGCAATGCCACATAGAGGAGGATGTTTTTTTGGAAATAAAAGATGAAAATATTATTATTAAACCTATTAAGAAACAATCCAGAAAAGGTTGGGAGAAATATTTTAAAAAAATGAGGGAAAATAAAGATGATCGACTAATTATTAATGATGGAATTGATTTAGATATGGCAGAGTGGGAATGGTAATAAGACAATACGAAGTGTATCTTATTTCTCTTGACCCTACCATAGGACATGAAATAAAAAAAGCCCGTCCCGGTGTAATTATTTCTCCTGATGAAATGAATAAAAATATTTCCACAGTTATAATCGCTCCTATGACTACTCAATCACATTTCTACCCCACCCGTATCCCTCTTAAATTTGCTGGGAAAGAAGCTTGGATTGTCTTAGACCAACCCCGTGCCGTAGATAGGGAAAGATTAATTAAGAAGCTGGGGAAGATAGATCAAAAAGCTATTAATCAAATAAAATCTATAATAAAAGAGATGCTGGTTGATTAAAATGCAAAGACAGTATCAAGTATATAGTATCGAGTATCGAATATAGTAGATAACTCAATACACAGGGCAAGCATTTAATGGGGTGAACCCTGTGTAAATAAGAGAATTTGACAGGGCGGGCCCAAATTTACCTTCATTCCAGAAAGTTCTTTCTGCACTTCTGAGAAACGCAGAGAATAATATTTCCTGCAAAGGGAGAGAGGATGATAGACAAGCGAGACGCCTGTCCTACGAGGATAAGCGGGCTCAATTCATCGACCCTCGACTTAAGCTATTTTAACTTTTTAATATGTGTTATAATTAAGCACAAGGTTGTAAAGGTAGATAAACTATGGAGAAGGATATTTCTAAAATTGAAGATAAATTAAAATTATTTTTGGAAGAAGAAAAAGGAATTCTTTTTGGTTATTTTTTTGGCTCGATGGCTTTGGGAAAGGCCAATTTAGAAAGGGATATAGATCTGGCTTTTTACCTTGAGGAGAAAGAGGTCAAAGATTTTTTTAAAAAACGTCTTTTTTTAATAGAGAAGATTCAATCCCTTTTAAAAAAGAGGGTTGAGGTAATTATTCTTAATGAAATAAGATCAATATTTTTCAAATTCGTTATTATTAAAGAAGGAGAGATAATTTTGGAGAGAGATCATGCCCAGAGGATTGACTTTGAATTAAAAACTATGCAGGAATATTATGATTTTCGACCTTTTATTAAAGAATACAATGAAGCCTACCTCCAAAGGTCTCTTAAGGAGGACCTATGAGCGAGATAACCAGGCAAAAAATCTTCGATTAGAACTTTTCAAGGCTTTTAAAAAAGAAATACTTAATTGGCTGAAGAGTGAGCCTTTATAGCAAATAAGATTAAGAGAGAAGAATATAGTTAGCAAGTGAAAAATAAAAAGGGGACAGGTAACTTTAATATGTAAGTTTTCAGTTATCAGGTTGAGAATACGGATGTAAGTTGTAAAGTCCTATAAACCAAAATGTTCACTGATCACTTTGTTTATTTTGTTTATGATTTCCTTGTCTTCAATATTTCCTATTTTATTTAATAGCCTTTTTTTATCTATACTTCTAAGTTGTATAATCATTATCTTGGAATTTTCGTGTAAGTCTGCCGTGTTCTTTGGAATATATATATCGAAAGGGTATACCTTATTTGTTTTGGAAGATAAGGGAGCAACAGTAATTAAGGGCGAAT
>JBBRDV010000184.1:0-2237 GCA_038203565.1 Atribacterota bacterium | reverse complement strand
TAACCCTCGGGTAGTCTTCCTGGATTCCAAAATTCTATTCGATCATCAAAAATCCTTATTTGGACTTTTGCAGTAGATCGATAATCTCTATGAATAATTGCATTTACCAAGGCTTCTCTTATTACTTTAGGTGGGTACTCCCATTTTTCCTGCCTTTCAATTTTCCCGTCTTCAATCCAAGCCTTAAGAGAAATATTTTGGTAGATAAAATTTTCAATACTTTCAACTTCAGATATTAAATCACTTTCTACATCTTTAAAATCTAACATTTCTCCCGTTACATCTGTTCCTTTAAATCTTATAGCTTTTATTCCAGATTGAATAAAGAAATCTTGTGGATTTTTGGCAAATAGTAAAATCGCGGCATTGGTTAAAGTTTCATTTTTTATCAACTTAAGCCGAATTAAAATCTCTTTAACAGAAAGCAAATCATTCAAATGTAGTTTTCTTTCTCTTCTTGCTTTATCTATGAACTTTTTTATCTTATTTTCATCTATGTCCTTAATAGTAGCCTCAGGACAAATTTGTCCATCAAAATACAGCTCTTTTTTATGGGTTTCCAAAATCTTCCTCTTATATTCATCTTTGCTCATTTTAATGGTCGATTTACCTACTCGTTTGTAGGGTCTGCCAAAGGCTAAAACTATATCATAAGGATATTTATCCGCTTTAATTATAATTAGATTCTTTTCTTTAAACTTTCTGATTGAGATATCGGGATAGATTTTTGGTTCGGTGTTAGAGATTATTTTGTTGGTCATTTGCTCAATTGTATCTTTGCCAATAGAAATTTCTAATGCCTTGCCTGTTCCATCCACTCCTATAATAATTGTTCCACCTTTTGTGTTAGAAAATGCAGAGATGGTTTCTATAATTCTATTCAGTTGTGAGAGAGAAGATTTCCATTCTAAAATTTCAGATTCAGCAACACCTATAAGATTTTCAATTGTCACAAATTTCACTTCCTTTTTGCCAATTATTAACTGTTTTTAAGAACAGATTCTATGTTGATTATTTTGAGATTTAAAACTCCCTTCAGTCGTTTTGTTACAAGTTGCGAGTTTCGAGTTGCAAGTTAAGAATTTTTTAAAATATCTTCAAGGTTAATAATTTTTAGATTGTCTTTAATATTTTTATGTTTTTTTATTTCTTGCTGGAGTTTATCCAAACTGACGGTTGATATAATTACCAATTCTTTCTGAGATTTTTCAGAAAGCGCTTTAGAATATTTTTCGATAAAATTAGAAAGGATCATAACTTCGTGGCCCAGAAATATCTTTTTGGATGGATCATCGGTGATAATAGCATTTAGTTTTAAGGGAGTGCTTATTCCGGCATAGTAGGTGATCTCGGCAAGTTGACCTGTACCATAAATAGTTATAGTCTCTTCTCCTTGTTGGTAGAGTTTCATCAAGTAAGCAGTAATTAGATCTTTAGTGTAATGATAATAATGGAGGGTTTCCTGGAAACGGCTATACATCAAACGGCTGACATTAACCATACCTTGAGGAGTAATAATGTATAGGAGCTTTCTTCCGGTTTCTTTTTTTGCTTTAATTAGGCCACGGCTAATTAAATTCTTTAAGATAGAATTAGTTAAACCTAAAGAGATGTTTAAATTGTGAGATAGCAATCTTTGAGTTGTTGATGGATTTTTCTTTATTTCCAATAGGGTGTCAAGTTCGGATTTGGGCATTGTTAACACCTTGTTCTTGGTTTTTGGTTTTTGGTTTATGGTTTTTAGTTTAAAAAATTGCAAGGTGCGAGGTGCAAGATAAAAAACAAGCAAGTTGCAAGCTTTAAATTAAGCATACATAAGTTTTCCTTTAGGTTTATAAGGAAATAAAATTATTACGTTCAGGATGTGAACTTAAGAAAATTATACTGTAAAAGATTTGGGATGTCAAATAATTTAAGTTGCAAGTTGCAAGAGGTAAGATGAGATTGCCGCGGTCGCTAAAGCTCCCTCGCAATGACAGAATGTTCATAACATGAACCTATATAAACTATACCACGGAAAGAATGCTTCGTCAATCGAACAAGCAGTCAATCGGCCAATCTGCCGGTCGAGGATAAATACAAGATTAGTCCGCCGGTCAATTCAGTCGGCCAGTCTGCCGGTCACCCGGTCAGCCGATTAAAGAAAAACAAGAAACAAAATGCGGGATGCAAGATGCAAATTGCGAGTAGAGATTGTTTCGGTCGTTTCACTCTCTTGTAATAGCAAAAAAGATAAA
>JBBRDV010000183.1:0-2255 GCA_038203565.1 Atribacterota bacterium | reverse complement strand
AACACTAATGTCAGAAAAAAATGAAATAGTAATCTATACCACTCCGGATGGCAAAGAAGCCTTTGAAGTTAATCTTAAAAAAGACACCGTTTGGCTAAATTTAAATCAAATAAGCGAATTATTTAAAAGAGATAAATCAGTTATTTCAAGACATACTAAAAATATATTTAATACTGAGGAATTGAATAAAAAAGCAGTTGTTGCAAAATTTGCAACAACTGCTTCTGATGGGAAAGTATATCAAGTAGATTATTATAATCTAGACCTAATTATCTCTGTCGGTTACCGGGTAAATTCCAAACGCGGCACTCAATTCCGCATCTGGGCAACCAATGTTCTAAAAGAACACCTAATCGAAGGGTATACCAGTCCTTCTCCGGCTCTATCGGAGCAATATATCAGACTTTTGATGAAAAGGATCTCTACCCCAGTATCGAAGAAAAAGCTGCTCATCTCTTATATTTTGTGGTTAAAAATCATTCCTTTATAGATGGAAATAAGCGGATTGCTGCATCCCTCTTCCTCTGGTTTTTAAATGAGAATGCTATTTTATACAATGAAGACGGCAGTAAGCGTCTTGCCGATAACGCCCTGGTGGCCCTAACCTTATTAATTGCCGAAAGCAGAGCAGAAGAAAAAGATACAATGGTCAAAGTCATTGTAAACTTAATTAATCGGAACAATTAAAAAAGAATATTTGAGAAACTGAAATCTATATATCCCTATACGACAATCCTTAAAACTTGTCTAACGATTCACCAAAAGCAGAAGCACAATCCCTTTTTCTTTAATAAATTTTAAAGAAATCAAACTTTTTTCAATTTTTTCCGATTATTTTTCCAATTGCTGCCATACAGTAGTCATACCACTATGATATATTTATAAAAATGTTAAATAATTTATTAATTGGATGGTCTTGTAAAAAAATCCATTTTAGAAAAGATAGGAATTACAGGGAAAGGTACTTTCTATAGGGTTAAGAGCTTACAAAGGGCTTAAACGGCTCACAAACGGCTCATTAAGGACTCAGAAATAAATGGAGGACATTCTTCTTTTATATCCCCGTGTTTTTATGCTAGGCAAAAAGAAAAGTGTATCTCTCCACTAATTATTTTCCCAAAAAAAGAAGGATTTTATAATCCTTTTGTCGAATTAATATTAAGTTGTGGAAAAATTAAAAAAGATTAATTTTTTACCATTCCCCGATACAGATAAAATAACAAAGGAGGTATGATGGCAAAGATAACCATTAAAGAATCTATTATTGATTACGCAAAAAATAAACATTATTTTCACATTAACGATTTAAAAAGATATTTAACTGAAAAGGGAATTAAATTTAGGGAAAATAGCTTAAAACAGCAACTTTACCTATTAAAAAAAGAAGAAATTATCTACTCTGCAGGAAGAGGATGGTATTCTAATATTCAAAAAGGATTCGAGCTAAATCTAGAACCTACTGAGAAAATTATAAAATTATTGATAGAAAAATTTCCCCTTATTACATTTTCTTGCTGGAGCACCGAACAACTAAAAGGCTTCTTTCATCATTTACTTAGCCAATTTGTTACTTTTATCTACTCTGATAAAGATTTCCTGCAATCCGTAAAAGATTTTTTAATGGAAAATGATTACAATGTATATCTAAACCCCTATAAAATTGAAGCGGAAAAATTTGTAGAACTAAAAACTAAAACCATTATATTAAGACCCTCTATTTCTTCGCGCGTTCCCAAGGATTCCAAGGAGAAGAATAGAGCAAAGATAGAAAAAATACTTGTAGACCTATTTATGGAAATGAAAAAGATTAGTCTTATAGATAAAGATGACTATACAAAAATTTTTTCTAATATAATTTTTAATTACCGGATTAATATAGCAGAGATACTTGACTATGCTCATAATAGAAAAATAAAGGACCAGATACTGAATATGATAGATTTATAAAACTGACTAATGCGACATTATGCTAAAATGTCGCATTAGTCAGTTTAGGGCAAAAATGATTAAAAAGAAATGTTTTAAAAATAATTGGATACTAAGCAAATACAAAGAGCTAAAAGCAGATCCAATATTAATAGAAAAAGCGATATATGCATTTGAATTACTTGGTAGTTTAATCGAAAACAATGTTAATCTAATTTTTAAAGGTGGCACAGGATTGATGCTGCTTATTCCTGGATTCAAAAGACTTTCAATCGATATTGATATATTAAATGAATCTGATAGCGAAAGTTTAAGCAATGCATTCAATA
>JBBRDV010000182.1:0-2318 GCA_038203565.1 Atribacterota bacterium | reverse complement strand
AAAATAACGGTACAAGTACCACATTCCCCCTTTTCACAACCGCATTTCACCTCGGTAAAGCCAATTCTGCGTAAAAACTTCAACAAAGATTCTTCGGGTTTAGAGGCAGCACTTATTTTTTCATCATTTACAGTTAGTTCTACTCTATATTCTTCCATTTAAAGCCTCCTTTTCAGTAAGTAATAAGTGATACGCAATTAGTGAATTGGATAATTGGTCAATTGGTCAATTTTTTAAGTGCACGTTTGAACAGGATTCCGGAAATATACCGGCGATATTCTTCGGATGCTCGGATATCACTAATGGGCCCAACTTCTTCACGCACTCTATCCACAGCTTCTTCAACTAATTTATTACTTATTTCTTTATTTTTTAAAAATTCTTCTACCCCGGTTAATCTAATTGGCATAGGAGCTACAGATCCCGCAGCAACTCGAATTTGAGTAATTTTATTTTGTCTAACTTCTAAGTTTACGCAAACAGTCGCAATGGAAATAGCCATAGCCTTTCTTTGACCCATTTTAATAAAATACCCATTTTTATTTATATCGCTTTGCTCAAATTCAATTCCCACAATCATCTCATCATCTTGTAAAACTGTCTTGCCCGGTCCAAGAAAAAAGTCTTTTAGTTTAACTTCTCTCTTATCTTTAACACTCTCAATTTTAATAAGTGCATCAAGGGTAAGCAGTGGTACCGCCATATCAGCTGCTGGCGAGGCAGTAACTAAATTTCCCCCAATAGTTGCATTATTCCTTACCAGAGGGTCAGCGAATTTTTGAGCAGCTTGAGTTAATACATTATATTCTTTAAATATAATCTCTGAATAAATCAATTCATTAATGGTGGTAAGGGGACCTAAAAAAATATTATCTTCTTTTCTGTAAATACCCTTTAATTGTTCGATATTAACAATATCTACTAAAAGCTTAGGGTTTATTTTTTTATTCCTTATATTGGGTAGAACATTAGAGCAACCGGCCACTATACAAGCATCGGACTTTTTTTCTTGCAAAATCTCTAAAGCTTCTTCTTTTGTCTTGGGAGAAATATATTTAAATTGGCTCACTTTCCCCTCCTTCTGCACAAGATTCAATTGCTTTTACTATTTGGACATATCCGGTACAACGGCACAAATTACCTCTCATATAATCTCTAATCTCGTCTTCTGTAGCATTGGGATTTTCCCTTAATAATGCCGTTGCAGTTAATATCATCCCTGGTGTACAAAAACCACATTGCACTGCCGCATTCTTTAAAAATGCTATTTGCATAGGATGCAGCTCATTCCCCCTGGCAAGTCCTTCAATAGTAGTAATCTCTTTACCATCGATGGTTAGCGCTAAAGTAAGACAAGATAAAACTGGCTCGCCATTTAACAAAACTGTACAGGCACCACATTCCCCAATACCGCAACCGTATTTACTTCCGGTTAGATACAAATCATTTCTTATAATATTTATTAAAAGGTCATTTGGTTTTACAAAAATCCTTCTTTTTTTACCATTAATGGTGAACTCTATTTCTATTTTTTTCATACCTTAACATTCACCTCCTGCTCTCTCCCAGGCAAGTTTAAGGATATCTTCAGCCATTACCTGGGCTAGGTCAGTTCTATACTCTGCGGTAGAGCGAACATCATCGATAGGTTTAATCTCTTCTTTTACTTTCTCCGCTGCTTTAGTCATCAGATCATTACTTACTACTTGTCCTCTTAAGAGCTCTTCTGCCTTTTTAGCCCGAACAGCTTTAATAAAAACTGAACCAAGTACTATCCGACAATCTTTGCAGGTTCTACCCTCTCTTTCCAGCCAAACAGCCAGATTAATCTTAGCAATATCAGCTTTTACTCTGCTCTTTTTAGAAAAAGCACTTCCTGAATTTTTATTTATTTCAGGGATAACTACCTGGGAAACCAGCTCATCTTTATTGATAACAGTTTCTCCCACCCCGGTTATAAAATCTTCCACCAGAACTTCGCGCTCTCCACCTTTGCTGACCAATTTTAATTTTGCACCGTAGGCAATTAAGGAGGGAATGGTATCACCAGCGGGTGAAGCATTGCAAATATTCCCAGCCATTGTAGCCATATTTCTTATAGCAATTGCTGCCATAGACTTAATCCCTTCATGTAAGGCAGAATATTTTTCTCTGACTTTTTCTATCCTTTCAATATGGGATAGAGGAACGGCTGCTCCTATCTTTAATCCGTAAGATGTATCAATAAAATTAAGTTCAGGGATTTCTTTTATATTTATCAGATAATCAACATCAAGACCAGTAGTCTTCATTTTAACTAAAAGGTCGGTGCCCCCGGC
>JBBRDV010000181.1:0-2322 GCA_038203565.1 Atribacterota bacterium | reverse complement strand
CGATTATGCTCAATTAAAAATAGCGGTTACCGGAGAGAGAGTCGAAGAACAGTTAAAAGAAATTGGCTACCAACCGGCAGCCAGGATTGATTTTCCTGAATCCAGGCATAACCTGAATAGTGCTATTCAGGAATTATTGGTCCTGGTGGAGTCATGGCGGTTTCGGGAGAAAATAGATGATATATATTTATTTTATAATAAGCTCACAAGAGGAGTCATCTTTGAGCCCTTTCAATTTCATCTATTCCCTTTAGACCAGCAATGGCTAAAGGAATTAGCTTCAAGAAAATGGCCTTCCCGCAATTTTCCCTTATATACCCTTCCCTGGGACCAGCTATTCTTTTCCTTTGTCCATCAATTTTTTTATATTTCTTTATACAGGGCTTTTATCGAGTCGATGGCCAGTGAAAACGCCAGCCGTTTAACCGCCATGCAAAAAGCCGAAGAGAACATCGAGGAACGTTTGGATAATCTGAACGCTCAATTTAACCGCCAGCGGCAAAATGCGATTACCGAAGAATTACTGGATATCGTTGCCGGTTTCGAAGCCCTGGCAAAATCTATATGAAGAGGGTGTGACGGGAGACAGTTCTTCTTGTGATAAGTCTTCCCAGACCCTATAAGGAGTATCATTAAGTAATTGATAAAAACAAGATAAGAAAAAGTTTTATCACTGGTTAGAAAGGAGGTGGAAAAAAGTATTAAGAAAAATAAATAAGAAAATTTTAAAATTGAATTTAAATGGGATTGAAAATATATTAATTTATATTAAAAAAATTGATATATTTCAAATGATTAAAAATTTTAAGGAGTAATTATAATGAAAAAATCAGTTTTATTATCTATTTCACTTATTTTGGTAATTTTAATTTTTGTCATTTTAACCACTGGTTGTACATCGCTTTTTACACCTTTTACAAAGATAGAAATTATGCAGATGTTAAATCAGTTAGGGGAGGCAAATGTAGAAGGTAATGTTGAGCAGATAGTTATACATTATACTGATCCATATTCCGAAGTGAATCATCTGGTAAGTGAAGATGCGTATGTTATTTCCCTAGAAGAACTTCGTATAGAACTCGAAGAAATGATTACTTACTATAATTGCTTGATAGATGATTTTTCCAATAAAGATATCACCATTTTAGATGCAAGTAATGCGATAGTAGAATGCGATGAACATGCAAAATTCCAAGATTTATTCGAAGAAGGAGTTTTTTATGAATCAATCGATAGAGTAAAACTAACTTTAATTAAAGTTGATGGTAATTGGAAAATTTCCATCTACGAGCTTCTTGCCTCGGAAGAAGTAACGCGATAGTAAGCCTACCAGGGAATGGTCCACTTTTTAAATATAAAGGTACCAATATACTACTGATAATACTTCACTAATTAAACATTCACCTGAAACAAAATAGAGAGTAAATGGATGATGGGAAGGAGCAAAAAGAAAAGTAATTATGGTTTTCTAGCAAAGATATATGACCCTATCTTTTATTTAGCTCTTAAGCCAGTAAGAATTGCGGTAATGAATGAGCTTTTAAAATTCAAAGATAAAATAATTTTCGATTTATGCTGCGGTACCGGGAATCAGATTAAGTTACTTTCAAAACACGGATTTAAAAACCTTTATTGTCTCGATATATCTGATTCAATGTTGGAAATTGCAAAAAGAGGTGATTCCTCTATAAAGATTTATAAAGGGGATGCGATAAAAACAAATTTCGATAATGCATTATTTGATATAGTAATGTTAAGTTTTGCAATACACGAAAAAGATAGAAATACTCAACCCTTTCTAAAAGGTTTTTTTGATGAGTCCAAGAAGAAACAACCGGGAATGATGACTCTTATTGCCTTAGCCACATCTGTAGCTTATTTTTATAGTTCAGCGGTGGTTTTCGGTCTGAAAGGAAAGTTTTTTTCTGGGAGCTTGCTACCTTAATAGATGTGATGCTTCTGGGCTACTGGTTTGAGATGAAATCTGTTTTAGGGGCTTCCAGGGCACTGGAAAAGCTGGCCCAATTAATGCCGGACACACGATATTATCTTGGTCAACAGTAATCCTTTGGATGTTACTTCGCTCATCTTATTTGGCAGAGCAACTTATCGTAAAATGATTCAAAATCTGTTTTGGGCAACAGGATATAATGTCATTGCCATTCCTCTTGCTGCCGGAGCATTGTACAATTATGGCATCATCATTTCTCCGGCTATCGGAGCTGCTCTTATGTCTCTAAGTACTATCATTGTGGCTATAAATGCTCAATTTTTATCCATAAGGAAATAAAATAGATTAAATAATATTTTTTATAAGACATT
>JBBRDV010000180.1:0-2404 GCA_038203565.1 Atribacterota bacterium | reverse complement strand
TAATAGTAGAGTAATTCCTTCTTATAGCCTTTCTCCTCAGATACTCAAGCCCATCTTTTTGCAAGAATTTAGAAAGTATAAATATGGTACAAAGATTGAAGAATTAGTTGACCAAGTTAAAAAAATTGATCGTGATAACGTAGGAATTACCCTTGATTTTGGACATGCTTATCTGGCTTCTAAATATTATCACTTCAAATTTTTAGATTCTATAAAATTAGCTCTACCGTATATAAAACATCTGCATATTCACGATTGTTTTGGCAAACCCAAAGTCTCACCTGAAAATCGAGATATCGATCTAATTCAGTTTGGCATAGGTGATATGCATATGCCTGTAGGCTGGGGAGAAATCCCCTATGATAAGATATTCCGCCTATTAAAGAATTACAATGGAGTAATATGTTTGGAATTAAAACCCCGTTACAAGAAGTATTATAAATATAGCCTACAAAGAGTTAAAGAACTTATCGAAAGCACCAGCAACAACCATAAATTAAAGAAAATCTCTCCTTTTTCTAAACACGATAATTAAAGACAGGTAAATTATTTTTTCAGGTAAAAAAGCTTTAAGAAATTCATCACCCCAATTTTTCAATTACAGCCTTCCCACATTTTTATTTTTATTCAAAACAATTTATGAAAAGTAGTTTAAAAATATTTTTCAAAGGGATGCTTTGGGAGTATAATTGTTTTATGTGAAAAAAAGAGTAAGGGGTAAAAATGAAAAGATATGATAGCTTTGTCATAGGACATATCTCTATTGATGAAAATATATATCAAGGAGAAGTTGCAAAGGAAATTGGAGGGGCAGTTTTCTATTCATCCTGTGCTTCCTACGCTATCGGTCATAAAATAGGTATTTTGACTAAGTTATCTCCACAGGATAGAAAGTATTTGGAGGCATTTATTATTCCCCAAGAAAATATTACTGCTTTAGATTCCAGAAATACCACTTCCATCAGAAATATTTATCATAGCACAGATAGAGAAAGAAGAACCTGTACTGCTCTATCGATTGCAGATCCCTTTACTATTGAAGATATGCCTAATAATATTGCTTCCCAGATATATCATTTTGCCGGCCTCATCTCGGGGGAATTTGATAGTAAAATGATAAAATTTCTGCACAATAAAGGGAAGGTTGCCCTGGATGTTCAAGGATTTTTAAGGACTGTGGTGGAAAATAAAGAGATGGTCTTTATAGATTGGGAAAAAAAGAAGGAATATCTCCCTTATATTGATTATTTAAAGACTGATGCAGCTGAAGCTGAAATTATGACGGGAACAAAAGATAGAAAGAAAGCAGCGGAAATACTCTTCGGGTGGGGAACAAAGGAAATTATGATTACTCACAATAAAGAAGTTTTAATTTATAATGGTAAAAAACATTATACCTGTCCTTTAAAACCGAGAAATCTTTCAGGAAGAACCGGCCGGGGTGATACCTGTTTCAGTGCTTATATTACCGAAAGGTTAGATAAAAGAATAGAGGAAGCGCTCCTCTTTGCTGCTGCTTTAGTTTCTTTAAATATGTAAAAACAGTGTCATTTTAAGGGAACCAGATATGACGTTAAGAATTATATAAAAAAATATTATTAGTGGTTATTTGACGACTAAACTACGCGATACAAAAAAAGATAGTAGAAAAAAATTGAAAGTAAAAGACCTGATGAAATTTGGTTTTGATTTATCAGAACAATTTAAGATTCCCATACTTATACGTACTACTACCAGAATATCTCATATGAGAGGGGTAGTAAATTTAGGAACAGTTATTCAGGGAAAAGAGAAAGGATACTTTAAAAAGGATCCTTCTCAATTCATAGTAACTCCGGTATATGCGGTAAAAATGCGTAAAGAATTAATTAAGAAATTAAAACAGATTGAAGAAAAAACCGAAAAATCTCCTCTTAATAAAATAATTGATAGAGGTGGTAGAGAGATAGGAATTATCACTAGTGGTAGTGCCTTTAATTACGTGATGGATGTGGTTAGTGAGAATAATTTGAAAGTTAAAATTTTGAAACTCACCTTCTCTTATCCTTTTCCCGAGAAATTAGTATTAGACTTCATAAACAGTGTTGATAATATTTTGGTTGCAGAAGAAGTGGAACCGGTAATGGAGAAAGAAGTTTTAGCCATAATAGGAAAATATAATATAAAGAAAAAAGTATATGGCAAGATAGACGGAACCCTTCCCAGAATTTATGAATATAATCCGGATATTATCTCTTTTGGGATGGCAAAAATTGTAGAAAAAGAACTAATCAGAAGAAAAAAAATTAGTACTAAACTTCCTTTGCCTTTACGGTCAGCGGTACTCTGTCCCGGATGTCCCCACCGGGCAACTTATTTTGCTTTAAAAAAAGCTATAAAAAAATTAAAATTAAAGGAAGAAGAG
>JBBRDV010000179.1:0-2409 GCA_038203565.1 Atribacterota bacterium | reverse complement strand
AATTGGGCATTGATTCCTCTGTGCGCGCCAGTTTTTACAGTTACAATACGATTGAAGAAGTGGATTATTTGATTGAAGTGGTTGAAGATCTCTTGAAAAAATAATTATTTTATTTTTTAAATATTTTGACACCTGACCCCTGCAAATTCTGGAAGAAACGAGAAGAGAGATAATAAAAGAGTTAAGAAAATTCCGGAAGGATTGAGAGTATAGAATTGGAATAATATCAATACTATTCAAACATTTATTTATCTTATGAACTTAATAGGAGGTAAATAGGATGAAAGATGAAGATAAGACAAAGGTAGAATTAATTAAAGAATTAAAAACTACACAGAAAGAGCGAGAAAAAGGTGTATTCAAGAATATAGCCGAACACAAGGAAGCGGAGGAGGAACTGAAAGAATCAGAAAAAAAATATCAAAGACTATTCGAAAACATGATGGATGGACTTGTCCTATATAAATTAATTACTGATAAAAATGGTCATCCGGTTGATTATATTATTGAGGAAGTAAATAAAGCTGCTGAAAAACTTCAATCCTGGAATAGAAAAGATATTGAAGGCAAAAAAGCTACAGAGGTATACCATGGTGATACCCCATTTATAGAAAGATATGCTAAAGTTGTCCAAACTGGGAAAGCAAAATATTTCACAGATTATAATCCTCGATTGAAAAAATGGTATAAAATTACCTCTTTTTGTCCTGAAAAGGGATATTTTGCAAATATCTCCAGGGATATCACCACCCTTAAAGAATCAAAAGAAACATACCATACCGTATTCGAAAACACCGGTACTGCCACTATGGTTATCGAAGAAGATATGACTATCTCTATGGTAAACACCCAATACAAAAAACTGAGCGGATATTCTAAAAAGGAAATTGAAAATAAAATGAAATGGACAGATTTTATTATTCCGGAAGATTTAGAAATGATAAAAAAATATCATATTACCAGGAGAAAAACTAAGGGAAACCCCCCAACGGAGTATGAATTTGGTTTTATAGATAGAAAAGGCAATATAAAAGATATATTTATAAAAATAGGAATTATTCCTAATACCAAAAAGAGCATAGCTTCCTTAACAGATATTACCAAACGAAAGCAGATAGAGAAATCCCTCCAAGAAGCTCATGTCCAATTAGAAGATAGGGTAGCCCAACGAACCAAAGAATTAGAAAATGCCAACCTTAAACTCCAGGAACTCGACCGTCTGAAGTCTATGTTTATCGCCTCTATGAACCATGAACTTAGAACTCCGCTTAACTCTATCATTGGTTTTACCGGAATAATCTTACAGGGAATGTCAGGGGAAATTAATGACGAACAGAAAAAGCAGCTTACCCTGGTGAAAAACAGTGCCAACCATCTCTTAGCTCTCATAAATGATGTAATTGACATAAGCAAGATAGAGGTAAATAAAGTGGAACTTTATATCCAGGAATTTGACCTTACCAGCCTTGCTCGGGAGGTAAAGAACTCTTTTGCCATTAATACAAGCAAGAAGAAGCTCAAATTATCACTTGAAGCACCCCCTACACTTATTATCAAAAGTGATGAGCGAAGAACCAAACAAATCCTGGTTAATTTTATAAGCAATGCGGTAAAATTTACCGATAGAGGAGAAATAGAGATAAAAATAGTAAAAAAGGACGAGACGGTAGAAATAGCTGTTAGGGACACTGGTATCGGGATAAGAAAAGAGGATATGGATAAGCTCTTTGAATCCTTTAGTCAGATTAACATCCCTGATAAAACAAAAGAAGGTGCTGGTCTTGGCCTCTATCTTTCCAGAAGGATTGCCTACCTTCTCGGTGGTGATATCAAAGTTGAAAGTGAATTTGGAAAAGGCAGTGTATTCACCTTGGTTTTGCCCTGTAAGGTTAATAAAAATAAAGTTATACGGAAAAGAAATTAATTCTTTAATTTCTGCAATCTAAATTTTAAAATCTGCAGTATTAACTATTGTAGGAGGTTATAAGATGAAAAGAATATTAGTCATAGAAGACAATGAGACTAATATGTATCTCATTAGCTTTATTTTAAGGGAAAATGGCCATGAAGTAATAGAAGCCAGAAGTGGTGAGGAAGGAGTAAAACTTACCATAAAAGAAAAACCAAACCTGATACTTATGGACATCCAGCTCCCAGGTATTGACGGTCTGGAGGCTACCCGAAGGATAAGGGAATCTAAAGCAGATAGTGAAGTCCCAATCATTGCTCTTACCTCCTATACCATGACTGGGGATAGGGAGAAATCTCTTGCAGCGGGTTGTACCGGATATATAGAAAAGCCTATCAATCCGGATACTTTTATGGATGAAATTGAGAAGTATCTTTACGATTAATAAAAGTAAAAGCATAGGAGGTAAAAAAGATGAAGATCCTTATAGTAGACGATAT
>JBBRDV010000178.1:0-2420 GCA_038203565.1 Atribacterota bacterium | reverse complement strand
AAAGTATGGGTAATGAAAGCAGGCCAGAATGATTTTCCTCGATAGGCAATATATCCGAACCACAATCCCATCGGAATACACATTAGTATCTCTATTTCCGGCTTTCCAATATGAAGAAGCACAAAGGGAACCATTTGTATAATGATGCTCGCTTCTTTAAATCTTTCCTTAAGTCCGAACAGTAGAAAACCGCGAAGTATATATTCCCAGACAAAAAGAAGCGGAACCATTTCAGTAAAGAAACTGTAGTAATCAAAAGGTTTAGTATAATACTGATCTACAGAAGAAAAAAGAGAACCGATATACAATACCGGGATACCAAAAAGAACCGTTATGGCTACGTAAAAACCCCATAACTTGTAATCCCCTATTCGGAGTCCAAAATCAAGAGGATTCTCCCTCAGGATAAATAAAATAGTGAAAACCGGGAGAATCATATAATATACTGTATAGTTTACTAGCAAAGATGAGCCTATGGGTCGACAAATTGCCAGAACAAGGAAAAGCGTCGACATACACAGGATAACTGCTTCCTTATAATTATTTTTAAAAAAAGAATATATCTCCTGTAATTCTTGCTTAAAGAAATTTATCATCATGCCTCCTAACCCTGATAAACCTATATTAATTTACTTATACGATAAACTTTTCAAAAATCCTTCTTTTTCTTTAAAATAATTTATAAAAAAAGCCCTTCAGCAAAAAACCGAAGGGCTGGTTATTTTCAGGCTCCCCCTATTGGACGCGTTCAGAACTTTTAAAGGAAATATTACAACTGAAAATATCAGATTAAATCAGTTAATTCTTCAATATTAAAGCAAGATCTAAAGATTAGAATTTATAAAATACAAAGCCCTTTAGCATTTAACTAAATGGCTAGTTACTATCTGGCTCCCCAGACTGTAACATAGACAGAACTTTTATATATCAATTTTACTTTCAAACTGCAGTTAAAAAACCTTCCCCTACTAAGAAAACATATAGAAATCCTATGTATTTAGCTAAAGAATATAAGAAAATGATTGATAATGGCCAAGCAAAAAATCAGGCTGAACTTGCAAGCCAACTTGGTATCTCAAGAGCAAGAGTTACACAAATTCTAAGGTTATTAAAACTTGATCCCTTGACCCTTCAAGAATTAGAAAAACTTGGTGATCCCCTTGAATCAAAAATTATCACCAAACGCATGTTACGACCATATGTTAACAAATCTTCTAAAGAATAAAAAGAACTTCTTTATATTATAAAAACTCTTTTCCCCAAGTAAAGACCTGTTTTTCTCCATTGCAATGTTTATAACTCTTTACTACAATTTTTATAAAACTAATTTACGAAATTAAAACTAATCTTCTTAATGAAAAAATTATAAAATGAGGGGTGGCTCTTTAAATCATCCCTTTTATCTTTATTTATCCTTCAAATTTAAAATCCTTTTCTGTGAAGAGTTTGATACAGGCATCTACCACCTCAGGGTCAAAAAGAATATTTTTATACTTTGAAATTTCCGTTAAAGCTTCATCGATACTAAGAGCAGGCCGATAGGATTTATAAGAAGACATTGCTTCTATTACATTCGCTACCCCTAATATTTTTGCCTCTATAAGAATTTCATCACCTTTTAACCCTCTCGGAAATCCTGAACCATCTATCTTTTCTTGATGCTGAAAGACAATTTCAGCAATGGGCCAGGGAAAATCTACTTTTTTTAAGATTTCATAACCCGTTCTGGGATGATTTCTAACTAAATTAAATTCCACTTCGACTAATTTACTTGGCTTACTGACAATTTCAGTGGGCAAATTAACCTTACCCACATCATGAACCAGAGAGGCAATTTTTACTCCTTCGATCTTATCCTGGGGAAGTTTCATCTCTTGGGCTATCGCAGTAGCAAGTTTGGAGACTCTTTGGTGGTGTCCTGTAAGGTAGGGATCTCTTATTTCAACTATTTTCGTAATAATATAGGCAATACCTTCTATCAGTTTTTGCAACTTTTCGCCACTCTGCTGGAGTTCTTTCTCTATCTGATTATACCTAACTGCTATTTTTTCTAATTCGGCAACCTTTTCATGCATTTCTTGTAACTCCTCAAAAGGTTGGTCTTTTTTCTCCTTTATATTCTTCATCTTTTTAATTTGTACCTCCATAAAAATTAATATTAGATTAATCTTATATAAGAGTAACTGTTGATTTAGCTTTTACACAATAAGAATATAATATCATATCCTTCCCCTAAGGGAAATGTAAATCACTTTTATTTATTCAAATTTAAATTCTTTTTCTTTGAAGAGCTTCAAGCAAGCCTCCACTACTTCCGGGTCATAGAGGATACCTTTATTTTGGGTGATTTCTTCCAGGGCTTTCTCGATACCCAAAGCCGGACGATAAGGTCGGTGAGAAGAAATAGCCTCAACAACATC
>JBBRDV010000177.1:0-2429 GCA_038203565.1 Atribacterota bacterium | reverse complement strand
GTAATTAAGGGCGAATATTGGTTGTGAATGTCGTTAGATAAAATTAAAGCAGGTCTTTTATTATTTACTTCGTGCCCAACAGTGGGGTCGAAATTTACTAGATATATTTCTCCTTTTTTAGGATATCCCATCATTTATAGTTCCATCGAATTCTTGATTTTCTGTTTTTATTTCAGTGTAAGCATCTTTATAAGCTTCTATTAGGGCTTGTTCTTTTTGCTTTTGGAATTGTTTTTTTAATAAATCAGCAATAAATTTACTTCTCCTTCTATCAGGAATTGTTTCTCTTAGGGTATTGACCAAATCTTTGGGTAAGGAAATAGTTACTTTTTCTTGAGTAGTCATAATATACCTCCATCTACTTAGGACATCTATTTATTACATAATAACATTATTATTTTTATTGTCAAGGGATATAATACAGTAAAAGGGTATATAGTGAAGAAAGGAAAAGAAAAGAAATGTAAACTTTAAAGAAAAATGATAAAGGGAAAGAATTATATTTTATTCAAATTTGTTGTTTTTAGGTTTGAATAAAACTTAATTATTTCGAAATGATTATCTGAATGGAGAAGGGTGAGGTCGTAATGAAGGGCAATACTGGCAATTAGGAGATCAGTAGAAGGGATAGTTTTTCCTTTTCGGCGCAAATTAAACCCAAGTTGGGAAGCTTTTTCCCATACTTCCTTATCTACCTCAAAATAATACAGAGCGGATAAATCTGAAAGGATTTCAGCATATTCTTTTTTTGTTCTGGTTCCCTGTAAGAGCTCTAAGATGATTATACCGGTAGTGGCGGACAGATCTTTATCTAAAATTCCTGTTAGAATATTTTTTATCTGATTAGAGGAATTTCTTTTTAAGCCTAAAATCCAGGCCGAAGTATCAATTAAAAATAGTGTGCCGTTTTTATTCATCTTTTCTCATTTCCTCTAAAGAAGAAAGATTAAGGTCAAGATCACACTTTCCCAATCTTCCTTTTAACTTGCTCAGGTGTCTTCTCCTTATAAATTCTTTTAAAGAAAGATTGATTAATTCTTTTTTAGTACGTATATTAGATAATTTTAATGCTTCCTCAAGCAGTCCTTTATCTATGTTAATAGTAGTCCTCATTACGCATCACCTCTATATGCATATTATCACAAAAAATCACACCTGTCAAAAAGGTAAAAAATATTATTTCTTCTACCCTTGTTTCATTCGTTAGTTTGACAGACGATAAAGAATATATTAGAATACAAATGAAGCTTATAAAATATTGTTAATAAGGAGGTTTTAGATGGCTAAAGTAATAACCTTAAGACTCTCAGAAGAAGAATACGAGAGGATATCGGCTGCTGCTGAGGTTGAGCATCGTCCTATTTCTAATTTTATCACTGCCAGAGTGATAAAAGATATAGAGGAGTCTTATTATGTAGACCCCATTGAAATGGCCCAGATTAAATCAGATAAGAACCTGATGGAAAAATTGAAGATCGGGCATCGCGAAGCTAAAGAAATGAAGGGCAGATTTGTTGAATAAGTTTAGAATATTTGAGACCAACCAATTCCTAAAGGGACTTGAACAAGATTTTAGCGGACAGCAAGGACAGATAAAGACAAAACTTCGTAATTATGTTTATCCTCAACTAAAACAAAATCCCTATTTCGGCAAAAACATAAAAAAGCTCGCAACCTATAAACCGGAAACCTGGCGCTATAGAATAAGCAGCTACAGATTTTTCTATGAGATTGATAATCAAAATAAAATAATCTTTATGATATCTGTGGATAATCGCCGGTATACTTACTGATTGACTGAACCGGCTTAATATTGTCTAAGTATAAAGAAGGGTGGAAAAAAGATGTAGTGGGGAAACAATTGCTTTGCCATTTTTTGATAATTTAAAGGAAGAATAGACAGATTATTTATATTTTAATTTTGTTATATAATAAATTTATAAATCAAAATGTCATGAAAGGGTATGCCTCTTACGGTAAGTATGCGCGAAGTAGAGGTAATTAGAAAGCAGCTAATAGAGGCTAAAAGAGCGGCTATTGCTAAAAGAGCTAAAGAAGCAATGGCTAACCTGAGAAAGGGGAATTCCAAGATAGGAGACATCAAAGAATTATATAAGGATTTAGAAAGTGATTAAAGTAATTTGGGATCGTTGTAAACTTAAAGGGTTGTGGGTGTTTAGTTAGCTCATTAGCGTTTAAAAATGCGGGATGCGAAAAGTATTTACAAGCATTTACATACAAGCATTTACAGTTAACTTTTAGATTTTAATGAGCTATTCTGATGAGGTAGAAAATAGATAAAGAAGGAGACAACGAGGAGATTAAGATTTCGGAATAAAGTTTTTAGTAAGGGAGGGTGAAAGTATGAGTAATTCCAAAACAATTGTGGATGATCATAAATCAAAGGTTTTGCCTGTAGGGATATCTTT
>JBBRDV010000176.1:0-2433 GCA_038203565.1 Atribacterota bacterium | reverse complement strand
CAGATTGTTAATTTCAAGTAATAGTTTTTAGAATATTTTCAATATTAATTATTTTAAGATTTTTTTGGATAATTTTATGTTTTTTTATTTATTGCTGGAGTTTATCCGGGTTGACGGTAGATATAATTACCAATTTTTCCTGAGATTTTTCAGAAAGTGCTTTAGAATATTTTTCGATAAAATCAGAAAGGATTAGAACTTCATGACCTAAGAATTTTTCTTTAGATGGATCATCGGTGATAATGTCATTTAGTTTTAGGGGAGTACTTATTCCGGCATAGTAAGTGATCTCGGCAAGTTGACCTGTACCATAAATAGTTATAGTCTCTTCTCCTTGTTGGTAGAGTTTCATCAAGTAAGCAGTAAGTAGATCTTTAGTGTAATGATAATAATGGAGGGTTTCCTGGAAACGGCTATACATCAAACGGCTGACATTTGCCATACCTTGAGGAGTAATAATGTATAAAAGCTTTCTTCCGGTGTCTTTTTTCGCTTTGAGCCAGCCACGGCTAATTAAATTCTTTAAGATAGAATTAGTTAAACCTAAAGAGATGTTTAAATTGTGAGATAGCAATCTTTGAGTTGTTGACGGATTTTTCTTTATTTCTAAGAGTGTATCGAGATGTTTTTTAGTTGGCATGGGAAAACCTCATGATTTATGGTTTACAGTTTTCAGTTTTTAGTTTAAAAACAGTTTTTCGTTATTCGTTTTTCGTTTTTGGTTTAAAAAGTTGCAAGGTGCAAGTAAGGAAGACAAGTTGCAAGATGCAAGTTAAGAATTTTTCAAAGACTTAATTAAACCAAATAACATACAAATGATATCTTTAATTTTCTTATTTAGTAAATTAAATTTATCTAATTCTAAATATCCAAGGTCTTTGGCAAGTAATATCTGATACTCTACCTCGTAAGCAGAACCTTGAGCCATGCCGAGAAACCTAATATAATTGCTTCTTGTTAATTGGCCAGAGCCTTCGACGATGTTAGTCGGGATAGATGATGCTGATCTTCTGATTTGAGAAGTTAGTCCATATTGTTCGTTATTGGGAAATTTTTGAGTAGTATTGTAAATATCTACAGTAAATTGATGGGCATCTTCCCAGACTTTTAGTTTTTTGTAGTCGGACATTGGGACTCCTTTCAGTCGTCCGGTTGCAAGTTTCGGGTTACAGGTTTCGGGTTTCAAGGTGCGAGTAGGGATTGCTTCGGCCGCTAAAGCTCCCAATGACAAAGGATAAGGCTCCTCTTAATGAGTTCGGGGATAAAGAGGAAACAATACTGCAGCGTCCACTATAATTTCTCACCTGCTTAAGAATTTAGACATACTCGCTTGGGCATCTTCTAACATTCTCAACCTTTTTACTCTTCTTAATTTAATTCCAAGCTCTGAAGTGATAGGTTCGAGTAGTGTGAAAGTCTCTTCTTTTCTGACTAATATTTCCTGGGGCAGAGTTTTATAATTTTCAGCAAGTTTCAGGAATTGCCCTTGAAATTCGGACATACATTCTACAGGTTTTGCTAAATCGTGGCTTAATATAAAACCTGAATGCTGTTCTACCCATAAAGTTATATAAGGATAAAAAGGTCTCTCTTCTTTTTCTTTTATCGGTGTGGGATAGTAAAAGAAATCAATCTCCCAAACACCTTGGCGATGAGGGATCCTTCTCTTGATTTTTTCCAAACGAACCGCATCAATAGGTTCTGCAATAATTTCCCCTTTTTCCCAGGGTAACGGCTTTAGCCACTCATCCCTCCAGGATAGACCACCGGCCTTGTCCTTTTGTGGGACTCGAACGAGATAATGATTTTCCGTGGGGGGAGTGAGTATCTCCGAATCACCTTTAAAACGAAGTAAGACATCAATTGCCTGCCATAGGCATAAGGTTAGATATCTTGCCTCTTCACTAGTTAAATACCAGGGATGATAACCAGGTCGATAATTCCTAAATAACGGCCATGAATTGGGTCCGCTAAATTTTAAATCAAATTTTTTTATTAATTGAATATCTTCTTTCTGTAAAAGTTCCCTATCTTCAAATGAAGCCATAAGACATTTTTGAAGATTGAGCATATCCATAGGAGAGGGATAAAATTCTGCTGATTTAGTTTTTAAGTATCCATCTAAACCCTCGCTGCCTTGATAAACAGCTAAAGCAAAATGTTCACCTGCTCCTCCCATTACACAACAATAACCAATCTCCCCGGTTACCGGGTTTTGCACTCCAAATAGATCAGTATCCCACATCCAGTTCCAACACTCTTTTTTCTTAAATTCTGTTGCGGCTTCATATAAGTCTTTCCATTTTTGAATAGACGGTGGTTTATCGTTCATTTTTACACTTCCTCCCTTTGTTTTTTCTATGTTGAAGGGCGATTTTATATGTTTCACCCTCACCTGTCCTCTCCCCTCAAGGGCGAGGGAATATTAAATCA
>JBBRDV010000175.1:0-2469 GCA_038203565.1 Atribacterota bacterium | reverse complement strand
GGTGAAAAATAATGGCAATAGTAATAGCCGTCCCTCGTGATTCAGCCCTACAATTTAGACTGGTAGTAGGCGTTAATCCGGTTAGCGGAGCACCTATCATCAACAGCAAGACCTTTAATAAGGTTAAATCAGCTGCTTTAGACCAAGATGTCTACGATACAGCTACCGCTTTAACGGGCTTACAGAAGTATACCGTAGATGAAATCAGACTTGAAAAAGAATCTCAACTTACTGAATAATCGCTAATAATTGTAAACCATAAACAAAGAAGGAGGTGAAAAAATAAATGGCAACCGAATTAGGAGAAGTAACTAGTTATAAAAGACTCTATATGCAGTTTAGAGACAGTGCGGCTAAAACCGTAAATCTTACCTTGGATAACCCCAAGAATGTAGATGATGCAGATTATGCTGATTTTACCGCTCAAGATGTCGCTATACAGGGAGTTATGGATACTATAATCGCCAAGAACATCTTCCATAATAATGGTAATGACTTAGTGGCTAAAGTCAATGCTCGGATACTTGATTACAAGTCTACTGATGTTATGGATGTGTAATATAAATAAATTAATACCTGTCTGCGTGCTAACCTGTCTGCGTGCAACGCACAGGCAGGCACGCACAGGCAGATAATAATCTTCCTTGGAGGGCTCCGCGGACCTTCCTTGGAAGAAAGAAAGGAGTTAAATAATGATAGAAGGATTTATCACTAAATATTTATTAGATTTTGCTCTTGTTTTTCTGGTCGGTCTGGCCTCTAAGTTTATGATAGGCAAGTTTGGCCAGGACAGGGCAGACAAAATAAAAGAGGCTATACTTTCCGCTATGCTTTGGGCTGAAGAAGAGCTGGGGATAGGAAACGGTGAGGAAAAGTGGAAAATTGCCTGGGTAAAGTTGATTGAAATATTAAGGAAACAAAAAGTTGAATTAAAAGAGGGCGAAATTTCCTATGTGAAGGATCTTATGAAGGCTACTGTCCCGGAGGTAAACGAAATTATATACAATGCTATGCCGGATGTAGTAAGAAATGGCAGGACTTTAAAATATAAATAAATTATGGATATAATTAATGATATAAAAATAGCTGAATATTTTTCTTTGTATGAATTTGAGTGTCCCTGCTGCAGGCGGGTTATGTTATTTCCGAACCTTCTGGCCAGGCTAGATCATTTAAGAAGGGTTATAAATAGGCCCATATATATCAATTCCAGTTACCGGTGTAAAGAAGAAAATCATAAAGTCGGGGGAGCTCCCGGCTCTTATCATCTCCTGGGTATGGCGGTAGACATCCACGTAAAAGATTATCTGCTTTCTGATCTTCTTATTTATGCCCAGGAAATAGGGTTTAATGGTATCGGATTTTATGAAAAGAAGGATTTTTTACATCTCGATATTAGGCCTGGACCAAAACATCTTTGGACCTGTCTGCGTGCAACGCATAGGCAGGCACGCACAGGCAGAAAGGAAAAGAATTAATTGGATATCGAATATGTGCTAAAATTAATAGCAAATAATGGCTTCCCCCTGGTGCTTTCTATATACCTGGTATATAAATTAGAGTTTTTTATTACCGAAATAATCAAAAATCAAAAGGAATTTTCCCAGAATGTTACCGCTGAAATCAAAGAAATCAAGCAGGCAATCAATGAATTGCGGGTTGATTTTGCAAAAAATCAATAAAACCATTGAAACATAAGGGTTTTAGCGTTTTTGAAAAAAGCTTCTATTTTGGCGTATACGAGGCGTATTTGTCCTGACTTAATGATTCATACCAGCCACCTTAAAATAAGCGCTAAAAACACCCTTAAATTAAAGAAAATTTTTCATGGTTCCTGGAATATCCCGCTTTTTGCCTTCTTTTCTCCAATATACTCTCCTTTTATCCTGAATCCTCTTCTTTCCTTGCATATTTGCCAGAACACTAAAGAATCCTTCTTATTTTTTATCTCTACGTTATATCAATAAATATAATAAAGAAGCTTGACAAAGATATTTATTATATGTTAATGTACATACAAAGCAATAATAATATAGGTATAAGAACTTGAAAAAGCTTAAAAAGTTAGTAGGTTATTGCCGGGTAAGTACAGATAGCCAAAAAGAAGAGGGAACTATAGAACTCCAGGAGAAAAGTTTAGTAAAATATGCTAATAAAAATAGTTGCGAATTAGTAAAAATATTTAAAGATAATGGAATAAGTGGAGCGAGTGACTTAGAAAATAGACCAGGATTAGTAGAATTATTTAGCTATATAGAGACCAATAAAGAGATTGAAGGAGTCTTAATCTTTAAATTAGATAGATTAGCCAGGGATCTTTATATACAAGAGCATTTAATTAAAAAATTAGAGGTATTTAATAAAAAGCTTATCAGTATAAAGGAGCCTCATTTAGAAAGTAAGGATCCCATGAGAAAGGCCTTCCGGCAATTTATGGGAATAGTATCTGAATTAGAAAAAGCTTTTATC
>JBBRDV010000174.1:0-2471 GCA_038203565.1 Atribacterota bacterium | reverse complement strand
TTTATCAGACCAGGTAAAAATCCTTGATTGGAAAATTAGGGGTGCTGAATTCTGTGATAAGGTACCTGAGGCTGTGGTTTTGGAAATATTTAAAAAACTTAAAACACTGCTAAATTTTGATAAGTGAATCTCTCATCTTTTTTTTCCTGGACTCGATACTGTTTTCTTTCCTTCCTTTATTTATCTCCTTCCCCTTCGAGGGAGAGGACTAAGGTGAGGGTGAGTGATTTAGTATTTTCGTACCTCGCAAATGTTTTACTTTTTCTTAATTGGAAAATTGATTTATCTTTTTTTTCTGTCATTGCGATGAAGTGAAACGACTTAAGCAATCTCAACTGAAAACCGATAACCGAAAACTGAAAACCATCTTTTTATCTTACACTTCTTCCCCAGGCTATCCCTTATCCTCTAGTATGTTTTTTTCTTCACTATATACTATATACTCGATACTGTTTCTCTATCTGTAACTATATGTTCAACATATGAACTTGAATAAATAATATCATAAAAGGGGTTTGGATTCCGAAATTATATAAAATTATTATAACATATAATGCAAAAAGAAGATGGGCATATTTTTCTCTATTATTCTGGAAAAAGTTGCCTATCTTCTTTTATTTCTTCTTTTAACTAGTTTGGAAATATTATTATTAGTTCGATTATATTTGTAACAAAATAAATAAAGAAAAAGTTAAGGATATTCTTAAAGTAGTATCCGGAAGAGTTGTGATGCTAAATATAAACGATCAGGAACTGAAAATAAATTAGTAATTAATAGGACAGTCATCTCGCCCGTCTATTAATTATATCCTCCCCCGTTAAAGCATAAAAGGGGGCAGGCTACTTTAATAATAAAAAGTAGCCTGCCCCCTTTTTTTCCCTCATAAATTACTGAATCTCGTATATTTACAATTTTATCAAAAGCTCGTGATAATAATCAACAGTAACTTTTATTTCTCTTAATATTTCTCTTATCAATGGACGCGCTAAAACCCTTCCGCTATGATGAGGAATAGTAGTGGTTCTCCCATCCGATTGCCTGTAAAAAACATGACTTCCCTTTTGTCGCACTCTCTCAAAACCTAATAGAAACAACAACCTCTCCATTGTTTTGGCATTAACAATCTGAAGTTTACTCAAGCTGAAACCTCAATCTGTTGAATACCTATAAACTCAGGTAATTGTCTTTTATCCTCTGGAGTCATTTCTTCTAAGCATAATTCAACTACTTCTTTCAAATTTTTTTGAAGCTCATCCAAAGTCTCTGCTTGAGTATGAGCACCAGAGATTTCCGGAACAGTCCCTATATACAAACCTGTTTCTGGATCTCTTTCAATATACGCCATTAATTTATACATTTTAATAAATATCTCCTTCTATTAGTTTTTAATAACCTCTGAACTATTCCCTATTCTCTCGCGGGAGAGGGCTTGCCCTGCATAGTGTTTACGCTACTATACAGGGTTAGGGTGAGGGGAAATTAACTGTAAACTGTAAACCGAAAACTGAATCTTTTCGTCTATCTTATTTGTTCTTTAACTTCTAAACAACTCCTCAATAATCTTTTTCTTATCAACCTTTAAGTAATTAGCTATATCATTTAATATATTATTTAAAGTTCCAATTTTAATGGGATTATGATCAGGAATAGTAATTTTATGTTTTTTATCTTTATATTTAGATATAAGTCTCATATGACTTGCCGATTCTCTAATAATTTTATATCCGTACTTCTCCAGTAATTTTGCTAATTTTCTACCAGAAATATCCCTTGGAATTTTAGGCACAAGCGAATTTCTCCTCCTTAATTATATGCAAATAGACAAAAAGTGGCATTTCTTTTTTATCAAAATGACATTTTAAAGCATCTTTAATATTTTCTTTGAGTTCTTCTAAAGTATCTCCTTCTGTAAAAATAGAATATCCAAGAGCTTGGGCAGTATATCCTTTTTCTGGATCTTCTTCGCCAACAAACATTATTTCTTTAAGTTTCATTCTTACACCTCCTCTGCTATTTTCGTTAAATAATTTTTATCCTCTCTCCTCTTTCTCTCCTTCTTCTCGCTCAAGCATTCCTAAAACTTAAAAATAAGTAATTATTTTACTTAATATCTCTTTTTTATTTATTATAACACAGATTACAAAATAAAATACTCTTACTTTCGGCAACGGCAAATCAGCAGAACCGGGAATATTATTCCCTACGCTTCTCAGAAGTGCAGAAAGAACTCTCCGGGATGAAGGTAGAATTGGGTTCGCCCCGTTAAAGCAAAAAGGGGATAAGATACTCTTAATTTTTAATAATAAAAGTATTCTGTCCCCTTTTATTCCTCTCAACACTTAATATCTATTCTAAATAATATTTTTCATTTTATCTCTTCTAAAAGTTGAAAATAACGATCTCTGCTTATTCCTGCAGTTCTTATGTTGTTTCTGATAACAAATACTGGCACTGCCGGCCAATTAGGTAT
>JBBRDV010000173.1:0-2495 GCA_038203565.1 Atribacterota bacterium | reverse complement strand
CCTTGTTTTTCCAATGATTCAACTTCTTCCTTAATTTCTGAATCAGCATAATTGCTATTGGTTAATAAATCATCTTTTTTGATAAAATTGACCTTTTTTAATTCAGTTAAAATCAATTCAACTAAGTCAAGTTTTACTCTTTTTTGTAAAAGACTAACCATATTTTTATCCTTAAAATGGTGTTTGTGGGCTAAGGGGTCAATAATCTCTCCCCCGCCAATGGTTTTAGGAGGACTGGGTATTCTCAAGATAAAACGGTCTCCCAAATAAGTTGCCAGCGGTTCTTTAAAGCGAAGTTGAGCAAATCCTGTTTCACCGGGCTTAAAGCATTCCTTTTGGTTAAGAATTACTTTAACCAAAGTCTCTTTGGTTCCGGTGAAAAAAAACAATTCTGCTCTATTAGTTAAAGAATATTTTTTCAGCTGGGGGAGAAGCTGTATCTGGACATCTATATTCTTGCTGGCTTTAATTTGCTTGCTTCCAAAGACAATGTCTCCTCTGTGCAGTTCATTTTTTTCCATTCCTACTAAATTGAGGGCAACTCTACTTCCCGGAAAGACTTTTTCCGTTTTTTCTTTATAAGTCTGCAAATTTCTAAGGCGGGTTTTTTTATAAGAAGGGAAAATGGTTACTTCCATCCCCCTGAGAAGAGTTCCCCCCATTAAAGTACCGGTAACCACTGTCCCACTTCCTTTAATATTAAAGACGCGATCGATGTATAACCTTGGTTTTCCTATATTTCTTTTCGGTTTCATCTGGGGGATTAAATTTTGGATGTCCAATTTTATTTGATCAATTCCTACATTTTTTACCGCACTTACTTTTACTATAGGTGCGTTAAAGAGGGCAGTGTTTTTTAACCTCTCTTTAACCTGTTTTTCCACAAAATTTATTCTGGTCTGGTCTACCAGATCGATTTTAGTTATGGCAATGATGCCATATTTTATATCCAGTAAATCGATAATTTGGAAATGTTCTTCGGTCTGGGGCATCCAGCCCTCATTGGCATCAACCACTAAAATTACGGCATCGATTCCGGTTGCTCCTGCTATCATATTCTTTATCAGGTTTTCATGTCCGGGTACATCGACTATTCCGACTGTTTCCCCGGAAGGAAGTTTTATCCAGGCAAATCCCAGGTCAATAGTCATACCTCTTTCTTTTTCTTCAGGTAAACGATCAGTGTCTATAGAAGTTAGAGCATAGATTAGGGCAGTTTTGCCATGGTCAATATGGCCAGCTGTACCAAAAACAAACATAAAAACCTCTTTTTATTTTAATTTAGCATAGACCGATTTGATGATTTTTACTACTAAATTGTCGGAAGAAGGGTCAATGCAGCGAGGATCCAGGATAAAATATTCTTTTTCTTTTCGTCCCAGTAGAGGAGGGCGGTATAAGCGCAATTCTTTTGAGAAGATTTCCACCGGACAGGGAGGTTTTATAATGATTAATTTGGTTGGCAAAGTCTGTCCGGGCAAAGAACCCCCACCTATAGCAGTTTCTCCTTCTTTGGTAAATGCCGGGATATCTTCTTTTTTCAGTTTTTGGCAGATATTCTGGCTGCGAGTAGCAATTTTTTCTAAAGGGCAGGAAATCATTTTCCAAATCGGAATTTTGGTTATAGCCGTAGCCTCACCTCTTAGATAAGATAATAAAATTTCCTGGAGTATAGTTAAAGTTATCTTACCCACCCTTAGTGTTCGGAATAAGGGATGCTGCGAAATTTTCTTCAGATATACTTCTTTTCCGCAAATAACCCCTCCCTGGGGACCTCCCAAGAGTTTGTCTGTACTAAAACAAACCATATCAGCACCGCTTCTAATAATTTCTTGAACGGTCGGTTCATGTTTTAATCCAAAATTCTCGGTATTTAAAAATGTTCCGCTTCCCAGGTCTACTATTACTGGTAAACCATATTTTTCCCCTAATTTTTTAAGTTCTTTAACTTCAGCTTGGTGAACAAAACCGTTCATATGAAAATTACTTTGATGGACTTTTAATATTAAGGAAGTATTTTCATTAATTGCTTTTTCATAATCCTCGATAAAGGTCTGGTTAGTAGTGCCGACTTCTCGAAGGTAAGCGCTGCTCTGTTCCAATATCTCTGAAATACGGAATCCTCCCCCGATTTGAACCAATTCTCCCCTGGAGATAATTACTTCTTTATTTTTAGCCAGAGTGTTCAATATCAAAAATATTGCGCCGGCATTATTATTAACTACCAGACTTTCTTCTGAGTGGCTGAGAGTGCAAAGCAATTTTTCGACAATTTTTCCCCTTTTTCCTCTATTACCTTCTAGCAGATCATATTCTAAATTAGTATAACCCTGAAGTGCATTCTGGATTGTTTTAAGTATTTCTTTGCCCAGAGGTGCTCTTCCCAGGTTAGTATGGAGAATGACTCCACTGCCGTTTATTACTCCTTGTAAAATAGATAGATTTTCTTTTTCGAAATATTCTTTAATTTTATTTATCCTTTCTTTTGATGAGTA
>JBBRDV010000172.1:0-2519 GCA_038203565.1 Atribacterota bacterium | reverse complement strand
ATAGCTCCGTAAACGTTTCTGGTTTCACAGTAGTCGCAAGAATAAGTGCCTCTTTTACTGAAGGTACCCATTCAACAACTAGAAAGCCTACTACAATAAACCAAACTACCAGAAGCACTAATCTAATCTTCATTATTGGCTTGTCATATGTCTCTTGCTTTTTAACCATTTTAATTTACCATTCCCATCAGAAAGTGTGCTATATTATTAAATCCCCCAGCATAATATTAAATAAAGTTTATGTAATTTTTCACCATCTTCCCCATCTTCGGTTGTCTGATTTTAACTCCCAGAGGGCATTACAGTAAGAGCGCAAATTGCGAAAACGAGAATTAGAGTAATTACCGGCATGACGAAATAAAGATATTTTTTTATAAAAATTAATTTTTTTCATTCTTTTAACGTAAGATTGAATTGTTAATTTAAATAACTTTAATGAAATCAAGAAACACTACCTCCATGAAACACTACCTCCATTATTGCTTAAGGTGGGTTGTTATACTAGAAATATTTCTATCTGTGGAGAAAGTGCGAGGTTAAATAAAATAAAAAAACTGCCCACCTTTTCTATTTTCTAAAAATAAAAAAGTCGGCAGTTTGGCAGTCCTGTCACTAAAAGTGATTTAGACCCAAAACTTTGCGGCCTATCCTTTAGGATAGTGTACCTTTCTCAGCCTTTTTGAAATTTTTCCCTAATTGGTCACCTTCTTGTTGAAAAAGTTTTATTTTACATTGGATAATAATTATATAATATCTTTAAACAAATTGCAAATAAAGCGAAAATTTTTTCAGGTTTTAAAAACTATTTCTTTTATATATATATTATACACCATAAATTTCAAAAATCCCTCTTTTGAAGAAAAATATTTTTATAATTTTAATTAATCAAGTCCTATGTACTATTCTATATAGGTTTCATAAATGGAATCTCTATATTTATTTGTTATTTACTCACCAAACCTAAGCCGTTTTATAAATAAATCCAGACTTAGAATATAATTGCCAAGAAAAATTTCCTAACAATCAAAACTAAGCCTGGCTTTTTCTCGTATACATATATTATTTTCTTTGATTTATCAATAAGTCTAAAGGAAATTTTAAAATTTGCTTTTCAAACAAATTAAAGAGTATCTCTTTAATTTAGGCTTAAAGTTATTCTTGCTATTCTATTGTTAAATCAAAGGTAACTGCTTTCCAGCCAGCGGATGTCTCCACTTTAGCGGCAACTATATATATTCCTTTCGGATAGTCTCCCGGTATGGTCATAGCCACATCTAAGGGAATTAAATCATGTTGAGCTTCATCAAATAATAACGGAGTGCCAGTTCCGCCTTGGATATAAGCAAAGGGATTAATACCTTCCAATGTATCAAGTAAATAATCTTTCCATGGGTCAGGTTTGCCATTATAATAAGCCTCCAGACCCGTGCCATTATACTCAACTAAATATAATCCATATTTTCCAGGCATAAGTTCGGGTCCATCTAAGATATGCAAGTAATAATTAGTAGCTGCAGAGCCATCTGTTGTTAAGGTGTTGGTCTCATCGTTAAAACAAGTTTCATTATTCAATGCTACATTCGGAACAGAATTATCGTTTCCACTAAATGTAAATTCATCGCTAATCAACTGTTCACTCAACAAATCCTCGCTAAATTGAATCAAATTATGTTCAAAAAGGTACTCTTCGGGATTCCAGCCTACCATTTTTTGTGCATCACAATCGACATCATCAGATAGGACCAGCCATATTTTTACACCATCCGGGAAATTATCATCAAGAACGACTGGAAGAAAATCAATATCACATGACTCAGCAATATGGACTTCTCCTCCTTTATTGGCAGTTCCACTTCCCAGGCAAATCAAACCATTACCGTGCCACGGGTCAGGATAGTTAATGAGTGTATAATCAGAACCCGCTTCCAGACCGTGACCCTTGAAGACGAATTCGAATATTTCCCCGGATAGCTTATAATTCATCTTTCCCCAGGCACCATCTTCAAAAATTCCCCAACCTAAATCTTTTTCATACAGATAGAGAGGGGTAATGTTGGAATTCCCCGTTTGACCCTGGCGATTTTTTCCGGATAAATCAGCTTCAGGTACTACAGTAGTACATCCAACCATAAACACAGTTAAGACCATCAAGGCAATCAAAGTATATATTAATTTTTTTATTTTTTAATCCTCCTAAAATTCCAGATTTATAAAACGGATTGAAGTTACACAACACATGCAGTATGGTTTGTTATTTCCATCTCACCTCTTTTTTACCGACTTTTATAACCAGAACTTCGGAGGAAAAATAAAAAAAGCCGGCAGCCTGGCGGTCATAGCACTTGAAGTGCTTTAGACCCGTGACTTTGCGTCCTATCCTTTCGGATAGTTTGCCTTTATCAACTTTCAAAATGATTATTCTATTTTTGAATATAGTTGTTCCTATCTATATTCTTCCCTAAAAGAATCAATTTTAGACATTCATTTATGATTTTTTTGATTAAAAAATTCCTACAAAA
>JBBRDV010000171.1:0-2531 GCA_038203565.1 Atribacterota bacterium | reverse complement strand
TTTTAATAAAAAAAGAGGATTTTTAAAAAACTTGTAGAATTAGTTATATATAAAAGAAAATACATACTGAATTTAAACTTGAAGAAAGGAGGGGCTAAAAGTGAAAGCTTTGTTTTTTGGAGAAATTCTCTGGGATATTATAGAGAACAAATCTTATATTGGCGGAGCCCCCTTTAATCTTGCTGCTCATATGACAAAAATGGGACTTAAATCAACACTCATTTCTTCTGTGGGCAAAGATGCTCTGGGTAGAAAAGCACTAAAAGAAGCAGAAAAAAGAGGGATTAATTCTTCCTTTATCCGGGTCCATCCACATTTGCCCACCGGGATTGTAGAGGTAAGTCTGGATGAAAGGGGTCATCCTACTTATCTAATAAAAGAAAATGTTGCCTGGGATAATATTGTTTTAAATCAAGACTTAATAGATAATTTAACTAAAGATAAATGGGAGATATTCTGTTTTGGAACTCTCGCTCAACGGACCAAAGAAAATCGGGAAGTGCTCAGCCAAATTATATCTTGGGTACATCCTCATCACATATTTTATGATTTAAATCTAAGACAAAATTACTACAATAAGGATTGGATTGAAAAATCCTTATGCCAGTGCTCAATAGTGAAAATGAACGATAGAGAGGCTCTTATTATTTCTGAGCTTCTCTTCGGTGAGATATTAAAACAAGAGGACTTTATTCAGCGTATTTGCCAGGAATATGACCTTTCCATTGTCTGCATTACCCACGGCAAGAACGGATCATCTATTTATTGTGATGGCAAATTGGAGAAAGTAGCAGGTTTAAATGGACCTGTAGCCGATACCGTAGGAGGTGGAGACAGCTATAGTGCAGGTTTTCTGTTTTCTTATTTATGCGGAACCAGTATATATGAGGCGGCAGAGTTCGCGGAAATGGTAGGTAATTTTGTGGTTTCTCAATCCGGTGCAGTGCCTAAATATCCCAAATGGCTGGAAAAAGAGATAGAAAATTTAAAATATAAGATAAAAAAATGACAGGGCAAACATAACAGAGAACCGCCCCCTGTCATAAAAAAAGGGAGGATAAAATGATGAAATTAGAAAGCCTTGAATTTGAAAACAATGGATTTATTCCGGAAAAATTTACCTGTGATGGTAAAGACATTAACCCTGGCTTGATTATTGAGGACATACCGGAAGACACTAAAAGATTAGCCCTTATTATGGAGGATCCTGATGCTCCGATGGGGACCTGGGTGCATTGGTTAGTATTTAATATACACGTTTCTGATGTGATAGAGGAAAATACAGTTCCGGGTACTCAAGGGACTAATGATTTTAGGAAATTAGAGTATGGAGGCCCTTGCCCGCCTTCAGGAACTCACCGTTATTTCTTTAAATTGTATGCCCTCGATGAAAAACTTCATCTAGAGGAGGGCTGCAGGAAGAAGGAATTAGAAGAAGCCATGGAAGGACATATTTTAGCTACGGCAGAATTAATTGGCCTATACCAGAGAGAGAAAAATAAAGAGTAAAGGGAGTCGAAGATGAATAAAATAATAAAAATTATAATTTTTTTTGGGTTGATTTTGTTTGTTGGTGTCAGTATCTATGCCACCGAAATTGAAGTGAAATCAGAGATTAGCGGGATTTGCGTCTATACTGATTCTGCTTTGATAAATAGGGTTACCCATCTTGAACTTAATAAGGGAACTTATACGGCAATTTTCTCAAATATCATTCCCGAGGTTGATGAGAATTCTTTAAGGGTTTCTGCAGAAGGAACAGCGATAATCAAACTTTTTGGAGCACAGGTTAAAAGAGAGTATTTAGAAGAAGTACCTTCTGAAAGAATTCAGCAATTAAAAGAGGAAATTCAGAAATTAGAAGATGAGATAACCCGAATGCAAAACCTGGAAACCATACTTATGGAGAAGAAGAAATTTCTAAACTCAATAACTCTATTTTCCAATACACAAATTCCTCAAGATTTGATTACCAGTATGCCGCAAATAAGTGATTTAGAGAATATTCTTATTTTTTTAGATACAGAGTTAAAAGATATCTACACCCAGGCTTTAGATTGTGAACTCAAGATGAGAGATTTAAATAATAAGCTTGAAACTTTAAAAAGAGAATTGTCCCAGGTATCCGGGGTACAGAGTAAACTAAAAAGATCAATTATGGTGGAGCTGGAAGTTTTAAAAGAGGGGACCGCAGATTTGAAAGTGTCTTATCTAGTAGGAGGTGCTTCCTGGAACCCGATATATGATGCCCGCGCAAACTTTGAAAAATCCGAGGTTGAATTAGTTTCCTATGGAGTAATTAAACAGGTTACCGGCGAAGATTGGTTAGAGGTAGATTGCGCTTTATCAACCGCAAAACCAAGAATCGGGGGAAGTATGCCTTATGTAGCTTCCTGGTTTTTAAGACCGTATCAGCCTGAAGTAATGAGGGATAAAGTATCAGCACCATTGGCAGCTACTTATCAAACCGAAGCATTTAAAAAAGAAGCGGGGGCATTAGAAGAACCAGTAGAATCAGAGATGAAATATGC
>JBBRDV010000170.1:0-2537 GCA_038203565.1 Atribacterota bacterium | reverse complement strand
TTCAAAACGATTTTCACTTATCAGGCCTAAATGGTCGAATTTTTTTATGCCGATACCAAGCAGTCCTGTTCCAAATTTTTCTACTTTATTATATAATTCTTTGTAAGTGACTGGTTCAAATTTTCCGTCTTTTTTTACTTTAAAAGCAGTTCTATTACCATAAAGATTTACACTGTTTCTTAACATTTCGTTTAAGGTTTGTAAAGTCATAATTCTGTTCTCCCTCAAATTTAATTTAAATATTGGTAAATTGTAATCACTTACACCTCGCATTTTGTAACTTGCATTAAAAACTACAACGACTATTTACTATACGCAAAACGCCATCCAGCATAGGTTACTCGCTTCTTATTTTCTCACTATATACTCGATACTATATACTTTATACTGTTTTCATCCACATATCCTATCTATCTCTTTCTCGTACTTTTTATGTATTTCAAATCTCTTCATCTTTAAAGTTTCAGTCATTTCTCCGGCTTCCATGGTAAACTCATGAGGAAGTAAAGCTATCCCCATTACTGTTTCATAAGGGTTAAATCCGTGTTCTTTGGAGATTAGTCTTTTTTGTTCTTTTTGGAATAAAGAGATAACCTTGGGATGATTAATTAACTCATCAATATTTTTATATTTAATATCCTCTTTCTCTGTATATATTTTTAGAGCTTCAAAATCAGGAACAATTAATGCTCCCAGGCGAGACTTATCCTGGCCGACTATAATTACCATATTAATATAATCGCATTCCTTTAGTCTATCTTCTAAAGGATGTGGCTCAATATTCTCTCCCCCTCTTAAGACAATGGTGTCTTTTATTCTTCCTACTAGTTGGAGATATTTTCCATTATAAGTTTTTTTACCCAAATCTCCGGTATTAAACCAACCTTTTTTAATTACTTCATCAGTTTTTTCCTCATTTTTATAGTAACCCTTCATAACCATAAGGCCTTTAGTTAATACAATACCTACTTCACCATTAGGTAATTCTTTATCGTAATTATCTTTATCCACAATCTTTATCTCTACTTCTGGTAGGGGAGGCCCAACGGTGAACATAATGTAATTTTCCGGGTTTCTTGCGGTTAGAACTGGAGAGGTTTCAGTTAGTCCATAACCTTCACAGACCATAATTCCAACTGTATTAAAAAATAAATCTACGGTTTCAAGAAGTGCCCCTCCTCCACTGATAGCAAATCTTAATTCTCCTCCGGTTACCTCTCTAATTTTCTTAAATACTAATTTATCAGCAAGCCGGTATTTCCAGCTTAAACTCTTAACCGTTTTTTTAGCTTGGGTTATTTCTTCAGGGGTATAATCAGCTCGATCGAATAAGGGCAGAGTGTTATTAAGAATTCCTTCTGCCTTCTTATATTCTTCTCCGACACCAATAGCCCAATTAAAGATAGTTTTTTGAAGAGAACTTCCTTTCTTAACATTATCTATAATTCCCTTATATACGCTTTCCCAGATTCGGGGAACACTACAAATAATAGTAGGTTTTTCTGCTTTAAGGTCTGGAAGGAGGACTTGTTTAAAAGGTTTACTATAGGCGGTTGAGGCTCCTGTGCTTAAGGCAATATACTCTACTGTTCGTTCAAAGATATGCCAGGAAGGTAGGATTGACAAATATCTGTCCTCTTTATTAAGTCTTTGTGTTGGGGGAGTAACTCTTATGTTATGCATAAAATTAGAATTGGTAAGCATAACCCCTTTAGGGTCAGAAGTAGTTCCCGAGGTATAGATTATTGTTGTCAGGTCATCGGGCTGGCCACTTTTTGCTATCTCTGAAAAGGTAACATTTCCCTGGGCTAATAAATCTTCACCGATTTTATTTATTTTTTCAAAGGAATAAATTTTATGGGAATGAGTTTTATGGTATTGTCCGTCTATTGCTACCGCTCTATTTATAAGACTGTTTTTAACGGAATCGGCTATATCTTTAGAGCGAGTCTCCTTTAGGAGATTGACTATATTTTTTTCCAGGTATTTTTCTAAAAATTTTTTAGCTTCAGATGATAAGAAGATATGTTTATTTTTATTTTTTATTAATAATTCTATTTCAGATTTAAATTTTTTGCTTATTTCTTCGTTTTCTTCAAAATTAATGGGAATAGTCCATTCCGGGGTATCTTCTTTTTCAGAGAATACCTTAATTCTGTCATAGAGGATGATGTTTTTTATCTTAGGAAGATCTTTGGCCATTTTATAAAAATTGGAGAATTGCGTTTCTTCTTCCAGTATAGCAGCTGTAGAATCTGAATGTTGTAGTTTAAAGTAAATATCGTGAGAAGAACTGACTCCACTGCAAGGGACATCTGCTGCTCGTAGGCCAATAATTGCCATATCCGATATAATCCATTCAAAACGATTATCACTGACCAGGCCTACATGGTCAAATTTTTCTATTCCGATACCAAGTAATCCTGTACCAAAAATTTCTACCTTTTTATAAAATTCTTGATAAGTAATTGGTGCGAATTTTCCATCTTTTTTTACTTTAAAAGCAGTTCTATCACCATAAAGATTTACACTGTTTC
>JBBRDV010000169.1:0-2539 GCA_038203565.1 Atribacterota bacterium | reverse complement strand
TTAGCCCTTATTGGGATAAGGACTAGAGGAGTTTTTCTGGCTAAAAGATTAGCTCAGGAGATTTTTAAAATAGAAAAAAAAGAAATTCTAGTAGGAACCTTAGATATAACTCTCTACCGGGATGATTTATCCTTGGTTGCCCGTCAGCCGCTGGTGCTTAAAACAGAAATACCTTTTGATATTTCTCAAAAGAAAATAGTACTGGTTGATGATGTTCTTTATACCGGAAGGACCATAAGGGCAGCAATGGATGCGATAGTGGATTTAGGAAGACCTCAGGTGATTCAGTTAGCGGTACTTATAGATAGAGGACATCGGGAGCTTCCTATTCGAGCAGATTATATCGGTAAAAATATTCCTACTTCCAAGAAGGAAATAGTTAAAGTTAGATTAAACGAGGTAGACGGGGAAGACAAAGTAGGAATAATGAACTAAAGTAGGTGAATTTTATTTATAATATTAAAGGTAAGATTTTATCTAAAGAAGAAGTAGCTCCAAATATTTTCTTAATCAAATTATCTGCCCCTTCTGTTGCTCAAGAAGCCCTCCCCGGACAGTTTATTCATGTTAAGTGTAGTAAAGATAATTACCCTCTACTGCGCCGCCCCTTAACTATTCACCGAATAGATAAAGAAAAAGGAGAAATTTTTATTCTATTCCAGGTAACGGGAGAGGGTACAAAATTATTAGCCGATAGAACTATTGGAGATGTTTTAGATATCATGGGCCCTATCGGTAATGGTTTTAATATCTATCCCGAAAGTAGGAAAATTATGATAGTAGGAGGAGGGATAGGAATTGCCCCTTTACTATCTTTATGCGAAGAATCTATAAGGCAAGGCAAAGAGGTACAAGTTTTGATAGGTGCCTTAAAGAAAGAGCTGGTCATAGGGGAGAAAAGCTTTAAGATTCTGGGGGCAAAAGTAGAGGTTGCTACTGATGACGGAAGTTATCAATATAAGGGTTTAATTACTGATTTATTAGAAAGAATGATTAAAAAAGGATGGTTAGCAGATCAGATATTTGCTTGTGGGCCAAAACCTATGTTAAAAAAGATTAGTGAAATTGCTTTTCAGGCAAATATTCATTGTCAGGTATCGATGGAAGAACGGATGGCTTGCGGGATAGGTGCCTGTTTAGGGTGTGTCTGTAAGATAAAAACCAGGGATAAAAAAGAAGGCAAAGTTAAATATGAATTTAAAAGAGTCTGTGTAGATGGACCAGTCTTTGCAGGAAGTGAGGTGGTCTGGGATGATTGATAAAGCTAATTTAGAAGTGGAAATAGCTGGAATAAAGTTAAAAAATCCGGTGATGACTGCCTCAGGGACTTTTGGTTATGGCGAAGAGTTTTCTCCGTTCATTGATTTAAATAAGTTGGGAGCAATGGTATTAAAGGGAATTACTCTAAAACCAAAGATGGGGAATCCCCCTCCCCGGGTTATAGAGACCCCTTCGGGGATGCTTAATTCTATCGGCTTACAGAACGTAGGAGTGGAAAGGTTAATTAAAGAAAAATTACCCTACTTACAGAAATTCAATACCCCGGTGATTATAAATATTTCCGGGGAAACTATAGAAGAATACATAGAATTAGCCAGAAGGCTGGGAGAAGTTTCCAAGGAGATGGGAGTTGCCGCTCTGGAGGTTAACATTTCTTGTCCTAATGTTAAAAAAGGAGGTATGGTCTGGGGAACAGATGCTAAAGCAACTTATAAAATAATAAATAGTATTCGGAAAACTACCCTTCTTCCTCTTATTGCAAAATTAACGCCTAATGTTACAGATATCAAAACAATTGCACAAGCTGCTGAAGAAGCAGGAGCAGATGCCTTATCTCTAATAAATACTTTAGTAGGAATGGCAATAGATATTGATTCTCGCCAACCTAAATTGGCTAATATCAGTGGCGGCCTGTCCGGTCCAGCGGTAAAGCCGGTAGCTCTCTGGTTAGTCTGGCAGGTATTTCAGACAGTAAACATCCCGGTAATCGGGATAGGGGGGATAATAAAAGTTGAGGATGCCCTGGAATTTATCATTGCCGGTGCCCGGGCAATAGAGATAGGAACGGCGAATTTTGTAAATACCAGGGTAACTATTGAAATTATAGAAGGAATAGAAAAATATCTCATAGAAAATAATATTAAAGATGTAAATGAATTAGTAGGAAGTATGAAAATATAAGAAAAACAGGGGGAGAGAAGATGAATTTAACGGCGAGAGAAAGATTGGTCCTGGCTCTGGATGTAGACGATTTTAAAAAAGCAGAGGAATTGGTGAGTGAATTAAGTGATTATGTAGGGGTCTTTAAAATCGGAAATCAACTATTTACTGCTGAGGGGCCTAAAATAGTTGATATGGTAAACAAAAAGGGGGGTAAAGTTTTTTTAGATTTAAAATATCACGATATTCCCAATACCGTTGCTCGGGCAGCAGAAGTAGCTGCTAAATTAGGAGTTTCTATTTTTAATGTTCACACCTCCGGGGGATATGAAATGATGAAAGCAGCGGCTGAAGCGACTGCAAAAATCAGTCAAGAACT
>JBBRDV010000168.1:0-2543 GCA_038203565.1 Atribacterota bacterium | reverse complement strand
TGGATAGCTAAGTTAGATTTACACCCACAAGAGGTGCTTTTAATAGGAGATACTATCCACGATTACGATGTTTCAAAACAGATGGGCTGCGATTGTTTACTGGTGGCCAATGGACATCATAGTTATGAGAGGCTTGCAAAGCTGGGAATTGATGTTATCAGGACATTAAAAGAAATAAATTAAAGTTAAATAAAAAGAGGACAGACTACTTTTTATAAAATATTAAAGGTAAGAATAGATAAAAAAGTAACCTATCCCCTTTTTTATGATAAGTATCTTAAGAAGAGATAGGCTGAAGATAGCATAATAGAGATAAGCATTATCGGAAGGCCGATTCTAAAAAAATTTTTAAAGGTGATTATTCTGTCCTGTCTTTTTAATATATTTACTCCTACTAAATTAGCAGCAGCCGCTATTAAAGTTCCATTTCCTCCCAAGCAGGCCCCCAAGGATAAGGCCCACCAGATTGGGTTGAGGTTAAAGGAAGTTACTGCTCCGATATTTTGAATGACCGGAACCATAGATATAGTGTAAGAGATATTATTAATAAAAGAACAGGAGATTCCTGAAACCCATAAAACTGACAGAGTAGTCAGGGTGAGATTTCCCTTGGTTAGGGTAATAATTTTATTGCTAAGCCATTGGAGAATTCCCACTTTCTCTACGCCAGCTATTACGATGAAGAGTCCGATAAAAAAGAAGAGAGTAGACCACTCTACTTCTAAGAAAGTTTCTGCCGGGTCTATGTTACTGATTAAAAGCAAGAGAGTTGCTCCTGATAGAGCTACAGTAGCCGCTTCTAAACCCAGGGTATGATGGAAGATAAAGACAAATATAGTCAATAAAAAGACAAGTAGAGATTTTCTTAATAATATGGGGTCTTCAATTGCTTTCTTTTCATCGAATTTTTCTACTCTCCCCCAAGCTTCTTTTGTATTTTGCGACATTTCTTTTTTATAAAATAGCCTGATAAAGAAGGGCAAGAGAATTAATAGAATCAGAATAAAAGGAGCGAGATTTATAATAAAATCCATAAAAGACAGATGGGCTGCACTTCCGATTATAATATTAGGAGGGTCACCGATAAGTGTTGCTGTCCCCCCTATGTTGGCAGCAAATATTTCAGATAGCACCAGAGGGATAGGAGATATTTCTAAGTTTTCACAGATAGCTAAAGTTATAGGGACAATTAATAGTATAGTGGTGACATTGTCCAGGATGGAAGATAGGATACCGGTAATAATACTCAAAAAAAACAAGAGATAAAAAATATTTCCATGAGCAAGCTTAGATATTTTAATTGCCAGGTATTGGAACAGGCCGGTTCTTTTGATTATAGATACCATAACCATCATTCCGGTCAGTAGGCCGATAGTATTAAAATCAATGGCTAAAAAAGCCTCATTTTGATTCAATATTTTTAACAATATAAAAAGAAGGCCTCCACTTAAGGCAATCACCGTGCGGTTAATCTTTTCCAGGCTAGCAAATATAAGAGTAGCTATAAATATTATTAAAGCTATAAACGTTTGCTTCATTAATTATTCCTTTCCTAATCTAATCTTCTTCCATAGCATGTTTACATAAACAAGAAGGGGTCAATATCCCTACTAATTTACCCGATCTTACTACCGGAACTATTCTCAGATGTTTTCTAAATAACAAATCTGCTGCCTGGGTCCTACTGGTATCTTCTTCTAGTGAATAGACTGTAGTAGTCATAAATTCTTTTACCGGCAGATGAGCAATCTTTTTAGCTTGCTGGGAAAATTGGTCGAAATCAGGGATAAAAGATGGATTTTGTAATTCTTTATAGTAGCCAGGCAAGCAAGCCTTGGTAATATCGCTTTCCGTGATTATTCCAATGACATTTTGATCATTATCTACAACAGGCAACCCTACCATTCGCTGTCGGCTCATAATCTTTACGGCCTCTTTTATCGGGGTATCGGCAGATACGGAAGTTAGGTCTGGAATCATAACTTCTTTGATTTTCAAGGTTATCCCCTCCTTAATTGGAAATTTTTCTTAATTATATTCCTTTTTGTATTTTTATCAAGCCTAAATAGTCGTTAGTCGCTGGTCGTTAGTATTTAGTGAAGAAAATACAGAGAATAAACTTAAGATACAAAATGAAATCACTTTGGTCGTTTCGCTCGTTCGCAATGACATTATAGATAGGGTAGACTCCTGTCCTACGAATTGATGAATTGGAGAATCAGCAAATTGGTAAACTGCAAACATTTGCATCTTGTAACTGAAAACCTCTTAAACTAACGACTAAATTTACTGGTCGATAGGAAGACTGGTAGACTAGAAAACCAGATAACTGGTAAACTGGGTAACAGGGTAACTAATCCATCAACAAAGTATTTTGATAAAAGATAAAAAAATTTATCTAATTTTAATAAAAAAAGAGGATTTTTAAAAAACTTGTAGAATTAGTTATATATAAAAGAAAATACATACTGAATTTAAACTTGAAGAAAGGAGGGGCTAAAAGTGAAAGCTTTGTTTTTTGGAGAAATTCTCTGGGATATTAT
>JBBRDV010000167.1:0-2621 GCA_038203565.1 Atribacterota bacterium | reverse complement strand
AACTTTTTAACTAAATAAAGATTGGCAGTTTTTGTTCTACTTATTGCTTTCCATTTTTCTTATCCTTACATTTATTAAGCAAAAAACCACTCAAGAAATCTTCTCATTTACTTACTTAAAAACTGCCTTTGGAAAATTATTACCAAAAAACAATTGAAATGATTAAAATTTACATTTCAATTAAAATAAAATTAAAAAATAAAAGGAGTATAATTTAATGAAAAAGTACTTAATACAGATAAGAAATATTTTATTATTTATTGATTTATCCTATTCTTTTAAAAGAGGAATAAATAAATGAAAATTACTGTGATTGGAGCAGGTTACGTTGGCCTGGTAACTGCTGTGGGATTTGCAGATTTAGGGAATGAAGTAATATGTATGGATAAAATGCCTTCCAAATTAAGTAAACTTTCAAAAGGAATTTCTCCTATCTATGAACCAGGATTAACAGAATTACTTCAAAAACAGATAAAGCAAGGTAAAATTCATTTTACTGACGAAATAAAAGAAGGTATTAATTTTAGTGATGTTGTTTTTCTATGTGTAGGCACGCCTCAAGAAGATACCGGAAAGGCAGATTTGTCTCAGATAGAAGAATCCTCAAAAGATATTGCCCACAATATGAATAGCTATAAACTTATAATTGAGAAATCCACCGTTCCGGTAAATACCCATCAATGGGTTGAGACGGTAATAAAGAGATATTTAAAAAAAGATATCAAGTTCGATGTGGCCTCCAATCCGGAATTTTTAAAAGAAGGGTCAGCATTAGATGATTTTATGAATCCAGATAGAATAATAGTCGGGGTTGAAAGCGAGAAAGCCAAAAATATATTTAAAGAACTTTATAAGCCATTCGTTGAAAAAGGTATTCCCTTAATTGTAACCACTCCGGCGGCAGCAGAACTCATAAAACATGCCTCAAATTCTTTTCTGGCTATGAAGATTTCCTATATAAATATGGTTTCCGAGTTATGTGAAAAAGTCGGAGCAGATGTAAATATGGTGGCAGAAGGAATGGGATATGATAAGAGGATAGGTAGAACCTTCCTGCAAGCTGGAATAGGTTATGGCGGCTCCTGTTTTCCTAAAGATGTGAAGGCCTTTATCAAAATTGCAGAAGAACACGGAGTAGATTTTTCCCTCATAGAAGAAGTAGAAAAAATAAATCTTAAAAGAAAAGCAAATTTTATAAAAAGAATAAAAAATGCTTTATGGATAATTAAAGATAAAAATATAGCAGTTTGGGGACTATCTTTTAAACCGAATACAGATGATATAAGAGAGGCACCATCAATTAATATAGTAAGAGAGCTTGAAAAATCAAAAGCAAATTTAAGACTTTATGATCCTAAGGCGGGGGAAAGTTTTAAAAGTATTTTCCCAGAAAAACAGAATATAAAGTATTTTGATGATAAATATAAAACCTTAAAAGATGCGGATGCATTGCTTATACTTACAGAATGGGATGAATTTAAAAAAGCGGATTTAAATAAAATAAAAGAAAATATGAGGCTTCCCATAATTATAGATGGAAGAAATATTTATCAACTTAAAGATATGAAAAAGAAGGGGTTTGAATACTATAGTATAGGCAGAGAAAATTTTGACCCGAAAGAGGTGCGGAAATGAAAAAAGTCTTAATAACCGGGGCAGCCGGTTTTATAGGAAGTCACCTATGTGATAGATTTATAAAAGAAGGATTTTATGTAATAGGTTTAGATAGTTTTCTTACCGGGAGCCCGGATAATATTGCTCATCTAATAGGTAACCAGAGATTTAAATTCATAAAATATGATGTAACCAATTTTATCTATATTCCTGATGAAATAGAGATAATGTTACATTTTGCCTGTCCCGCCTCTCCGGTAGATTATTTGAATCATCCTATTCATACTATGAAGGTAGATTCCTTAGGAACTATAAATACCCTGGGATTAGCGAAAGCTAAAAAGGCAAGATATATCTTTGCCTCTACTTCAGAAGTTTATGGAGACCCTAAGGTTCATCCTCAGCCAGAAACTTATTGGGGCAATGTGAATCCCATAGGACCAAGAAGTGTATATGATGAAGCAAAGAGATTTTCTGAAGCCCTAACTATGGCATATTATAGAAAACACAACCTCGACACAAGGATTGTAAGGATATTTAATACCTATGGTCCCAGAATGAGAATGAATGATGGCAGGGTAGTACCTAATTTTATAACCCAGGCTTTGAAAAATGAACCTATAACGGTTTATGGTGATGGAACACAAACCCGAAGTTTCTGTTATGTAGATGACCTGATAGAAGGAATCTTTAAGATAGCCCTTACAGAAAATTTAAACGGAGAAGTCTTTAATTTAGGGAACCCCGAGGAGCATAAAATTAAAGATTTTGCTCAAATTATAAAAAGCTTGATCAATTCTAAATCTTTAATTATTTTCAAACCTCTTCCTCAAGATGATCCAACTCGCAGATGTCCTGATATTTATTTCGTTAAAGAAAAATTACACTGGGAGCCAAAAATTGGATTAGAAGAAGGTTTGGGAAAAGTTATTGAATATTTTAAAAAGAAATTAGTTAATAGCGAAGTTTAAACACCACTTAAAAGTAATACATATAAAAATAAATTT
>JBBRDV010000166.1:0-2641 GCA_038203565.1 Atribacterota bacterium | reverse complement strand
TTCCTATGCTTTTAGTGTTAATTGGTGTACTTTTATTAATCACTTATATTCCGGAAATTGTAATGTTTATTCCTAATACTATATGGAAATAAGTATTAAGTTTGATTTTAAAGAATAACTAAATTCTATTTTGCTTAAAATTTTTAGAAAATATAAATATTATGAACATATTAAAATTAAGAAATCATATTCCCATAAGTGGTCCGGCCAGGAGAGAACCCGCTGATGGTACGGAATCAGACATGAGGGTGTCTTTAGGTTTTGAACCTGCTTGGTTTCATCGGCGATGTGGAATTAATTTTTCAGAAAAGTGGCATATAGATCCTTTTTATCGCTATGTTAGTTTGATAAAAATGAAAAAAGAGCTGTGCCAGAAATTTCCTTCCATTTCTTACTGGAGTGAGGAGTATAAAGATGATTTAGCTACTATTTCAGGATGTTATGGTGCTTATGTTATTCCAAAAATATTTGGGTTTCCTTTAATATACGAAGAAGATAGGTGGCCTGTTTTAGATAAAAACAAGAAGAAACTTACAGAGAAAGAAATGGAAAAACTAAATATTGATAATCTTCTTTCTAATCCATTTGTGGAAGAATTATTTCATCAGATAGATATTATTGAATCAGAATGGGGGAAAATACATGGCTATTTAAACTGGCAAGGTGTTCTCAATAATGCTTTTCACTTAAGGGGAGAGAATATTTTTACTGATTTTTATGATAAGCCATCTCTGGTACATTATTTTTTCTCTACAATTTGCGAAGTCATGATAAGATTAGCTCAAAAAGTTCAAAAGAGACAGCGAGAATCCGGATTTTATATTAATCATTTTTGTGTAAGTAATTGTACGGTTAATATGGTATCTCCCCAAATTTATCGAGAGTTTCTTTTTCCTTATGATAAGAGGATTGCAGAAAGTTTTGAAAGATTTGGTATGCATACTTGCAACTGGAATGTTACTCCCTATTTAGAAGAGATAAGAAAATTACCCAAAGTTGGTTATCTGGACATGGGAATAAGATCAGATATGAAAAAAGTTAAAAAAATGTTTCCTGACGCCAGGAGAGCAATTATGTATTCACCCGTTCGATTGCAGGAGGCAAGTTTAGATGAAATTAAGAAAGATATGGAAAGAATACACCATGATCTATCCCCCTGTGATGTGGTGATGGCAGATATTCAAGCTACGACGGGTGATGAAAGAGTAAATAAGTTATTAAACATTTGTAAAAATTTAGAATTAAGAGAAGAATAAAATAAGACATTTTCATTAAGATAATATTATATAACAAAATACAGAAGTAGCCTAGAGCTATAATTTTATATACTATTCCTCAATGTACCCATAATAAAATAGAACTGAATACAGTATTAAAGCTCAATAAAGAAAAAAATATCGCTGGTATAAAAACTAGTAAATCAATTAAAAGAACATTATTTTAATTGTATAGTATAGTATGTCCTGGACAACGCACCAAGAAGGTTTGACAATGTATTTTATTCATGTTATATTTTAATCAGAAAAAAATATTAAAATTAAATATAGGAACTCGTATAAACTCTTGAATATGGCAAGGGTGTTTCTACCAGGTGACCGTAAATCACGACAGGCTACGAGTGGAAGTGCACCTTAGGGAATCGCTTATCTAAACTGATTTATATTGGTAAATATGATAAATGTTATTATATGACGCTTAGACAAGATTAGAACCAAGTGGTGCAAAGTATATATATTTTATACTACACCGGAGGGTTAAAAGCCCAGGCGGAGAGGTTCCACTCTAATGGATGGAATTTCTGTTGTCTGGACTTTTTTATTTGTGATCAAGTGATGATTAATTGAATCAATAAAAATTTTGGAGAGTTAAGGAGAAAGATTATGGAGGATAAAGTAGCGATAATTATGGGAAGTATATCCGATAGAAAAACGATGGAAAAAGCAGTAGAGGTGCTGGAAGAATTTGGAATCTCCTATGAGATGAAAGTACTTTCTGCTCATCGATCTCCTGATTTACTGTTTGAATATGTGGCACAGGTAGAAGAAAAAGGATTTAAGGTAATCATTGCCGGGGCCGGGGGGGCCGCCCATCTACCGGGAGTGATAGCCTCTAAAACCTTGTTACCAGTGATTGGCGTACCCATTGAGACTAAAGTGTTGGGAGGGCTTGATTCTTTGCTTTCTATTGTTCAGATGCCGGGAGGCGTTCCGGTTGCCACCATGGGGATAGGAAATGCCAAAAATGCCGCGTTAATGGCAGCACATATATTGGCTATTGAAAATTCTAAAATTAGAAAAAGACTTAAAGATTATAGAGAAGCTATGGTTCAGAAGATAAAAGATATCAAAATAGAGTAATGAGTAACAAGTGATAAGTTGCAAGTTTTCTATCTCGCATCTAAAAACTATCTTTCATCTTGTATTTAAGACTAGCGACTAATTTAATTGGAGAATTGGAGAATTGGTCGTGCGGCCTAGCAAGGTCGTATCATATAACGGGGGGGAATCCCGTCTGGTAAGGTCTAACCAACCGCCAGTAGTTAGCTTTGGAGGATAGTAGGTAACTACTATCTTTAAGCGTAGGCAAACAAGGTAGCAGGCCGAAAGCGCACGTTGAAGGGATTGAGCCCCGTAAGAACCAG
>JBBRDV010000165.1:0-2658 GCA_038203565.1 Atribacterota bacterium | reverse complement strand
TCCGTAGAAGAGATAAGAGAAGTGATTGTTTTACAAGAAGGGCAGATTTTTTCTCATAAGATATTAAAAAACGATCTCGATAAAATTTCAAAATTATATAAAGATAAAGGATTATTGTTGAAGGGAATTGAAGAAATAGATTTTGACAATAAAGGCATTTTATTAATTAAATTAAATGAAGGAAGGGTAGAGAAAATTAAGATTATCGGAAATAAAAATATCGACCAAAAAGTTATTCAAGAAGAGATAAAAATAAAAACAGGAGATATTTTTAATTTTGAGGAAGTAAAAAAATCACTACAAAGGATATACAATCTGAGATATTTTGATAATGTATCGATGAGTTTAGAATCCGGAAGCGAAAAGGATTTAGTTGTATTAGTAATCAAAATTGCAGAAATAAATAGGATTAGAGATTGTATTAATTCCTTGATAAAAAATATTTTGGCAATACTATTTCTACTGACAGCATATGTAGGAGAAAAAGGGGTCAGGCTTTACAACTTCACAAAATGCAGAAAAAAAACAAAAAATGTGAACTTGAACCCAAGCGGTCCCTATTATTAAAAAATTGACATAAAAAAGAGATTATTATAGAATAGTTTTGTTAATAATCGGTAAAAATAAGAAATTATACCGAATAAAAGGTAACACAATGGATAAAAATGAAATAATTAAAATATTGAGAGATTGGAATTTCTGGGACAAGGATCTAAATGCGGGAATCAATCGCCCTTATTATCTTAATAAAATTAAAAATTTGCATGAAAGCTCTCATATTATTGTCATTACCGGGGCAAGAAGAAGTGGAAAATCTTTTATCATGAGACAAACAGCTAAAACCTTAACAAAAGGAGGTATTAGAAAAAACAACATATTGATTGTTAATTTTGAAGATCCTCGCTTGGTAGAATTAAATACGAGAACCCTACAACAAGTATATGATGTCTATTTAGAATTTTTAAATCCTCAAGAAAAACCTTATCTTTTTCTTGATGAAATTCAAGAAGTAAAGGATTGGGAAAAATGGGTAAGAACCATACATGAATTAGATAAAGCAAAAATTATTATATCCGGTTCTAATGCAAAATTGTTAAGTAGAGAATTATCTACTTTGCTTACTGGAAGACATTTAGATTTAGTTATTTTTCCACTTTCCTTTAAAGAATTTCTAAGATTTAGAAAGGTGGATTTATCCAAAAGATTTGAAATTGTAAATAAGGAGATTGAGATCAAAAGGCTTTTAAGAGAGTATATTGAATTTGGTTCTTTTCCCGAGGTAGTCCTGGGAGGAGAAAAAAAGCAGATTCTGTTAAATTACTTTGAAGATATATTAAATAAAGATATTGTAAGAAGATTTAAAATACGAAAGAGCAAAGAGTTGGTTTCTCTGGCTAAATTTTATTTAGGTAATATTTCTTCATTAATAACTTTTAGTTCACTGGAGAGAACTTTAAATATTTCAGTAGACACTGTGGAAAAATTTTCTGGTTATTTGGAGGATGCTTTCATTTTATTCTTCCTAAAAAGATTTTCTTATAAGTTTAGAGAACAAGAAAAAAGCCCTCGAAAAGTGTATGCCATAGATGTTGGTTTGGCAAATACGGTTGGTTTTAGATTTAGTCAGAATATGGGGAGACTTGCAGAAAACCTGGTATTTTTGGAATTAAAAAGGAAGGAGATGCTTGATTCTCATTTAGAAATTTACTATTGGAAAGATGTTAATCATAGAGAAGTTGATTTTTTAATAAAGGAAAATTTGAAGGTCAAGCAACTTATTCAAGTTTGTTGGGAAGTAAATAGACCAGAGACAAAAAATAGAGAAATCAGAGCTTTGCTTAAGGCAATGAAAGAATTTAATCTTGAAGAGGGACTGATTATTACTGATGATTATGAAGCCGAAGAAAATATTAAGGGTAAGAAGATAAATTATATTCCTTTGTGGAAATGGTATTTAAAGGAAGATAAGTAAAGATTGTTTCTTTGGAATGGAGGAACACATGTACTAGCTTAATAATTCGTGAACTTTTTCTAATTTTTTGCAAGAGGCCTGATAATTAAGTACTTTATTATCGATTAGAATGAGTGTAGGTGTCACTAAGATTTAAATTAAAATTGAAAGAGGTATTACTATATGTCTGAAAAATTTAGAGATTTTATTAAAAGCAGTTATTGGAAAACGATTGATTTTTCAACCACAGACCAGGGCAGAGGCATTAAGCCGCCACCGGCAGAAAAGCCCTGCAATCCTGAAGACAGGATAATAGATCTTATAAAACCGGGGGATTGGCAATCAATTCATCAAGTAAGTGTTGAGACTGCGATTGCTAGAAGGAAATCGAGAAGGTCTTATGCCGAAGATACCTTAAAACTCGAAGAACTTTCTTTTCTTCTGTGGGCAACTCAAGGTCTTCGAGGAAGAGGGTCTGCCGTTAGAAATTACCGAACCGTGCCTTCAGCCGGATGCAGACATGCTCTGGAAACCTATATTGCAGCTTTCAGGGTGGAGGGGATTCCCAAGGCGATTTATCGTTATTTGCCGCTGAGTCATCAACTGGTTGAAGTGGTTAAATACGAAAATCTTGAGGGTTTGCTTACCCAGGCTGCCCTTGATCAATCATTCGCTGGTAAAAGCGCAGTGACCTTTATTTGGACCAC
>JBBRDV010000164.1:0-2684 GCA_038203565.1 Atribacterota bacterium | reverse complement strand
AACTTTTTAACTAAATAAAGATTGGCAGTTTTTGTTCTACTTATTGCTTTCCATTTTTCTTATCCTTACATTTATTAAGCAAAAAACCACTCAAGAAATCTTCTCATTTACTTACTTAAAAACTGCCTTTGGAAAATTATTCCTAAAAATATTCAAAACATCAATTAAAAAATTAAAAGGAGTAAACTTTTATTTAGCCACATACATCACCAGACTCCTGTCTGGTGATGTATGTGGCTATTAAACGATATTTTATTTAAGAAAGGAGTGACAAAAAAATGTTTCATTTAAAGAATACTACTATGGCAACCAATGCAGCAGCAAATGTGCAAAAGGAAACGTCTACGGAGCTAGATTTTGAGAATCATTTATTCCTTCCATTTTCGGATAGGAGAATTACAGATAGGAGAATTTTTGATAGGAGAGACATTGAAACCAGCAATATTAAAAAAATAACAATCGTAATACCAGCATTAAATGAAGAACAAGCTATCGGATCCGTAATAAAAGAAATACCAATTAATGAATTAAAAAAAATGGGATACGAAGTAGAAATTATGGTTATTGATAATGGTTCAAAGGATAAAACAAGGTATATAGCCAATAGTCATAAGGCAAAAGTTATCGTCCAGCCAATTAAGGGTTACGGGAATGCCTACAAAGCAGGATTTGCTAATGCTACAGGAGATATTATCGCTACAGGAGACGCAGATTTAACCTATCCTTTTGGTGATTTGCCAAAAATAATTAAAAAGATGGAGGATGAAAATTTAGACTTTATTACTACAGACAGACTGACTAATCTACAACCAGGAGTGATGAGCAGAACCCACTATTATGGAAATCTTTTGTTTCAATTTATAACCAAAACACTATTTGGGTTACCGTGTAAAGATAGCCAATCTGGAATGTGGATTTTCAAAAGAAGCATTTGGCCTAAATTAAATGTTAAATCTTCAGGTATGCCCTTTTCGCAAGAGCTAAAAATAGAAGCTTATAAAAATGGCTTTAAGTGCGCCGAAGTACCAATTGCTTATAGAGCAAGGGTAGGAGAGGTTAAACTTAGTACACTCAAAGACGGTATTGGCAATATGCTTCATCTAATAAATAAAAGAATTTTTGGTTAAAGCTAAACAAAATGAAAAAGATGAAAATTGCCTTGGTCTATGACGCAATTTATCCATATATAAAAGGCGGTGGAGAAAAAAGATTTTACGAGATCGGCAGAAGGTTAGCTAAAAAAGGACATCAAATGCATCTTTATGGGATGAAGCTTTGGGAAGGCGAAAATGTTATCAAACAGAATGAAATGTATTTACATGGCATCTGCGAGGCAAAGAAACTTTATACAAAAGAAGGAAAAAGATCGATTCTGCAGGCAATTTACTTTGGCTTTCATTCAATGAAACTTATAAAAGAAGATTTTGATGTGATTGATTGTTGTGGTTTTCCATATTTTTCATTATTCGCTTGTAAATTAATTTCTATTATTAAAAAAAAGCCATTATATGCCACTTGGCATGAAGTATGGGGTAAAAATTATTGGTATGAATATATTGGTTGGAAAGGATATTTGGGTTATATTATCGAAAAATTAGCTGTATTAATGCCAGATAAACTAATTTCAGTTTCAAAACATACTACTCATAAGCTTAGAAGCGAATTGAATTCAAAAAAACCTATATATACTATACCAAACGGAATAGAATTCGATCTTATTACAAAAATCAAGCCAGCGAAAGAAAAGTCTGATGTCATTTTTGCGGGCAGGTTGACATCTCACAAAAATGTTGATATTTTGATTAAATTAATAAAGGCAATAAAGGAAAAAAATCCAGAAATTAAATCTTTAATAATCGGAGATGGTCCTGAGAAAAAGAAGCTAGAAGAACTAACCCGAAAGTTAAACCTGGAGAAAAATATTAAATTTCTAGGTTTTTTAGAAAACCATGATGATGTTTATGCCCTAATGAAATCATCAAAAGTATTTGTTCTCCCATCAATACGAGAAGGATTTGGAATTGTGGTGATTGAAGCAAATGCCTGTGGCATACCGGTGATAACAGTTAATCATAAAGACAATGCCGCCAGGGATCTTATAGAAGAAGGAAAAAATGGCTTTGTATGCCAACTTAATGAAAAAGAAATTTCAAATAGAATTATAAGAATTATAGAAAATAATTCAGGCCAAAAGATGAAAGAAGCCTGTGAGGATTTAGCTAAAAAATATGATTGGGATAAGATTGTTGATAAAATAGAGGAAGTTTATTTGGAATGAAAAAAATACGTATACTACAAACGCCAGTAAGATTTTATCCATATACGGGTGGTGTTGAAAAATATGTATTGAATTTATCTCAAGAATTAATTAATAGAGGCCATTCCGTAAAAGTTGTTTGCGCCGATGAACCTAAGTCAGATTTAACCGAAATTGATGGAATTAATGTTCGGAGGTTAAATTATATCGGTAAAATAAGCAACACCAACATAACATTAGGTCTATTTTTTGCTTTATTGAAAGAAAATTTCGATATTATCCACACTCACTTTCCTACGCCATGGAGTGCCGACATATCAATGATAATATCTTTTTTAAAGAGAAAACCTTTAATTCTTACTTATCACAATGACGCAGTAACAGCAGGCAAACTGAGTCTTTTAACAGAAATCTACAATCGTGTTTT
>JBBRDV010000163.1:0-2712 GCA_038203565.1 Atribacterota bacterium | reverse complement strand
AATCAGCCAACAGGGGATTGTTATCCGGGTTCAGGTTAAAGAGATTCGTCATACCGGGAGATACTCGCAGGGAGTTAGGGTAATGAGGATTGCTCCGGAAGACAGGGTGGCCAGCGTTGCCCTGGTGTCGAGTGAAGATGTTGATTTAAGCTAAAAATGTTTAAAAGGTGACAGGGGACACACATAATATCGAGAGCAATTTTCTATTTGGAGTAAAAAACGAGCGGAAAGAGGTGATTCTAATGCCTTATCCAGAAATTTATTTAGAAAAAATGAAAAAAATAGAAAAAGCCAGGAAAAGATTTATTAAAACTGGGAGAATTGATTCCTCGGTTGTTCGTCCAATCATTGCTGATTCATGGGAAAGATGTAAGTTGGCAGGAGTGAGCCCAGATTCAAAAAGGCCTATTATTAAGCTTAACGATAAAGAAATAAAAGCATTATTAGACAGAAATAGACATCTAATTAACACATCACAGCCTATAATGGAAATGGCAGAAAAAATGATAAGGGGTTCAGGGTTTAGAATAGATTTGAGTGATAAAGATGGCTATATTCTTAAGATGATTGGCGATAAAAGGATATTAGAAGAATCTGAAAAAATCGGGGTGGTGATAGGGTCAAAAAGATCTGAAATAATTGAAGGAACAAATAGCATAGGAGTGACTCTCTTTACCGGAAAACCCGTACAAATTATTGGCCCAGAACATTATAATGTTTACCCTCGTTATTGGACCTGTTCTTCAGCACCCATTAGGGATCCCTCTGGTAATATAATTGGATCTCTAAACATGTCAGGCAAATACCATTTACTACATAAACATACTTTGGGCATGGTTGTTAGCATTGCTAATGCTATTGAAAGCGCACTTAAAACAGAGGAAAAAGTTTTTGAATTGAGTATAAACAACAAATTTTTAAATATGATAATTGAATCCATAAATGATGGATTGGTTATATTAGACAAAGAAGGGAAAATAACTCATTTAAATTCTATTGCCGGGGGAATTTTAGGCAAAGGACCACCTGATGCGATTGGGGAACCGATAAATAAATTAATTAAAACAAATTTTTCTTTATTTGATATTCTGAATAATAGGAAAGGATATTTAGAGAAAGAAATTACTATTAGACCTTTTGGCAGCAAAGAAAGCTTCCAATATCTTCTTACGGAAAAATTAGTTGAAAATTATGAGGGCAAATCTCAAGGGATAATGGCTTTATTTAAAGAAATGAGAAAAGTACACAGATTAGTTGGTGGTATTATAGGGGCTAATGCCCGATTTAACTTTTCAGATATTATTGGAAGCAATGAGAAGCTAAAAAGAGCAATAAATTTAGCAAAAACTGCTTCGGTTAGTTCTTGTAAGATATTATTACAAGGCGAAAACGGAACGGGAAAAGAAATTTTTGCCCAAGCCATCCATAATAATAGTAATAGACGGGATAAACCTTTTATTGCTATTAATTGTGCTGCAATTCCCAGAGATTTAGTAGAAAGCGAATTGTTTGGGTATGAAGAGGGAGCATTTACTGGTGCAAAGAGGGGTGGAAGACCAGGCAAATTTGAATTAGCGGAGGGCGGAACTTTTTTTCTTGATGAAATAGAAAGCATGCCTCTGGAATCTCAACCAAAGTTATTGAGGGCGATAGAATCAAATCAATTAATGAGGGTAGGGGGCAATAAAATTATTACTACTGACGTAAGGATTATTTCTTCAACTAACCAAGATTTGTTATTTCTTGTAAAGAAAGGTAATTTTAGAGAAGATCTTCTTTACCGCATAAATACAGTTACCGTAGATATACCTCCATTGCGAGAACGAAAAGACGATATTCCAATTTTGGTAAAATATATTTGTGATAAAATTGGGAGAAGAATAAACAAAAACAATATTGAAATTGATAAAAAAGTTTTAGAAGTTTTGTGTGAATATAATTGGCCAGGGAATATAAGAGAATTGGAAAACGCGCTTGAAAGTGCAATAATTTTAAGTAAAAATAATAAAATCACTATTGAGGCAATACCCGATAATATTAAGCTTTTTAAATCTAATGACCTGGACATTAAAGAGGATAGAGAAGCTAATTCTTTAATAGATATTGAAAAAGAAGTAATTTTCAAAGTTCTGAAAGAGGTTAAGGGTAATATCTCTAAGGCCTCTAGAGCGTTGGGGATTGATAGAAGCACCCTATATAGAAAAATTGAAAAATATAAAATTCCCAAATAAATTTCGAATAGACATTCACAATTTTAAATTTCCTCCAACGATTTTTAGCCTTTCTAAAAAATTTTTAAAACGTTTTTTAAAATCTCCATGGGATCCTCTAATTAATCCATTTCTTATTTACTAAATTAAGTAGAGAAATTAACAAACCTTTCGCATTTTAAGGTTTATAAAAATATAAGTGATTACTTAAAAACCTAAAGCGTCGCAAAATACTGTAGCATAATACAGCATTAATAATTAAAAAGCTATGTATTACAAAAATATAAATTGAACGCCATTTATTATGAACTTATTGATATACCTAAGTTTTAAAGAAATTATACGAAGACAGTTTAGTTGGCATGAAATTGGCATGAAAATTGCTTATATATTAATTAGTTAGTAAGTAAATAAAATTAGTGAGGTTAAGACAAATTTATGGCATTTTTAGAAGAACCAATAAAAGAAATGAAGGTATTAAAAAATTATATTGGTGGGAAAT
>JBBRDV010000162.1:0-2722 GCA_038203565.1 Atribacterota bacterium | reverse complement strand
ATAAAATTCTGGCTTAAAAATATTAATGTAATCTATAGAAAGAGATGACTTTTACAAAGCTAATCAGAATTATAGACTGAAACAGAGAATCATTCTCTGTTTCAGTCCAAGGGTTATAGGTTCGAATCCTACCCGGGGAGCTTGACAATTCAAGGCCCTTTGGCTTTTGCTGAAGGGTTTTTTGTTTAATAAAACCTTAAATTAATGTCTAAAATTGATTCTTTTAGGGAATAAAATAATTATAGGCAAGTATATTTAAAAATAGAATAAGTATCTTCGAAAGTTGATAAAGGCAAACTATCCGAAAGGGTAGGACGCAAAGTAATGGATCTAAAGCCTTATTTAAGGCCATGACCGCCATACCACCGGCTTTTTTTTATTTGCTTCAATAATAAAAAAGAAAGATTTATCGTTTGACAGAAGAGATATGGAAGTCAAATATTTGCTAATTTATCGAAAATATTTTGTTATTTTTTATATTATCAAAAAAGAACGATTTTTTAGATAAGTGTAGTAATGGTTGGATTAGTTCAATAATTCGTTAACTTATTCTTAGTTTTCGAAAATAATACAAGAGGTACAGATTTTTAAAATATTTTCAAATAATTGTAACATTACAACTTGCATTCGATTATTAGGCTTGTATCATAATTGTAAAAATTACAATATGTTAAGGATTATAATTTGATTTCGAGGGATAATTCCCTAAAAAATATTAATTATTCAAAGGAGTTAAAGATAATGAAAACAAAAAGTAGATCTATTATTCTTGTTCTGATATCTTTTTTAATATTATTTTCTCTTAGTGGTTATTGCTCTATATTTTCAAGCAGTAAAAACATAGAGACTCATGATAATCCGGATATTGATTACAATTCATATAGATATTTTACCTTTTATACTGATAAACTCTCTATGGATTATTTGCAAAATAAAAGTTTTCAGTCGTCAATTATTGAATTGCTTGAAGAAAAAAATTATGTTTATATTGAAGATATAGAAGAGGCTAATTTTGTAATTATTCTTTATTCTAGCAACAAATATGAAAAATCATTGGTCAATGTTCCTGTCTATAATCCTGGCACAAACATAAACGCTTCTGGTTATATAGGCAGTACCTATGTTCATGGCTCTGCCCACACCTCAGGTAGCTGGGGAATTAAGACTGCTACCAAAGGGAGATATTATCCGTTTATAGGAATAAGCTGTATAGGGTTCTTACAGGATGAGCTGGAATTGATTTGGCAAGGTAATGGGATTAAAACCACTCGTAAATCAAATTTAGAGAAATATGGTAAAGACTTAATTGAAGATATACTTGATAAATTTCCAGAAATATCAGAGAAAATAAAAGCGAAATTAACACCAATCGAAACAAAGAAAAATGAAAATATTAAGATGCTTTTGGAACAGCTTAATAACTAAATATAATAACCTATATAAAAATAGAATTTATTAAAATAGAACTAAAAGAAGATGAAAACAAAAAGAGGCGGGAAGAGATTAAAAAGATAGAACAAATTTATCATTCACTTGATTCTCTACAGCAGGAAGAAATAAGAAAAGAAACAGAAAACAGGTTACCAGATTTTTGGAAAATGCAGCTAAACAAGGAAAGAATTGAAGGTAAAACATCAAAAATACTTGAGGTTGTCCTGGAAGAAAAGAGGAGAGATATAATAAAAGAGTGGGTTGATTCCGAAGGATTGAAACCTGACAAAGAACTGTCCACTATCACATATATTGGTGGTGAATAAGTTATGAATATTTTACCATTTCTACATTTTTTTGTATTTTTAGTCTATTCCTGCCTGTTAGTTTTTTTACTGTGGAAAGATCCAAAATCCTTATCATCAGTTTTAAATTGGGGGACTTCACCATCAATTTACACCACTTATTTAGTCAACAACCCCCCCCCGAAAACTGGGTTTCCAGTGATATCCTGGAATATCAAATCGTACGTCCAAAATATGCCTCTGAAAAAGTAGGCAGGGTCATGGCAATTTCTTTCCCTCAAGGGGCCGAAGTTTACCTGGATCATGAATATCAGGGAATATCTCCCAAGCGGATTGAGGATATTCAAACCGGCCAGCACCTGCTTGAATTTGTCATGCCCGGTTATGAAAGATGGAGTAAAACCATTACCGTATCCAGTAATAACACTACCCAGATGGAAGCCAAGCTTGTCTCTGTAGAAGTTTACGGGGAAATCTCCCTGACCTGTGACATGCCTAATGCCTCTGTCTTTGTTGATGGGATAGAAATCGGTAAAACAACCGCACCGAAAGGCACCTTTATTATCAGTAACATTGAGGAGGGGTATCATGAATTGACGGTGATGAAACCCGGAAGTAAAGAGTACCGAACCTGGACTCAAATAGTCAAAGTATTGGGAGGTGAAACCATGCCTATTTATGTTTCTCTTAAAAAATATTAATAAAACCAAATAGTAATCTAATTGCCATTTGAAGTAAATAGTTTGGAAGATTATTTTATAAGAGAAATTAATGAAAATTAGTTATTTTTGCGAAACTAAATATCATGAATAGATTATTAAATAAATGAAAGGAGAATATTATGATAAAGAAATTATTTTTCGTATTACTTGTAGTAACTTTAGTGGCCTTCCTCTTGGTCTGTTGCATTCCCGTAACCCCTGGAGAGGGTGAAGTTGAAGAAGATGTCACTACTATAAACGGCCAAATTAAAATGCCCGGTGCTT
>JBBRDV010000161.1:0-2741 GCA_038203565.1 Atribacterota bacterium | reverse complement strand
CGGTTCCGGGAATCGCCTGCAAGTTTTTATCCACCTGAGCGACGGTCACTCTTTCTACCCGCTTTCTCACCTCAATTCGTGTAATAGTGTGATTGAATTTTAAGGGGATATTAAAATCATCCAGACACTGAACCTTGTTTCTGATTAGCCCGGTAGAAAAAGGCATAATTTCCAGAACCGCCTTAACTCTTGCTCCTTCTAAAGTCATCCTGCGGGCCATAATCATCCCGATATCCCCCGAACCCGGAACAACTACCTCACGGCCGGGCATATATCCTTCTATATTAATATATCTCTGGGCAGTGCCGGCGGTAAATATCCCAGCAGGCCTGCTCCCGGATATGGCAATCGCCTCCCTGGTTCTTTCCCGGCACCCCATAGCCAGAACAACTGCTTTAGCCTGAATATGTAACAAACCATCATCTCTGTTTATGGCTATAATCCGTTTATCGGGGGTTATCTTTATAACCATTGTCTCTGTCTTTACATCAATCTGACAATCTTTCAATTTAGTAATAAATCTCTCTGCATATTCCGGTCCGGTCAGTTCTTCCTTAAAATACTGTATGCCAAATCCATTATGGATACACTGAGGAAGGATTCCGCCCAGATATTTATCTCTCTCCAGGAGTAAAATATCTTTCACCGTGTTTCTTCTGGCTTCCAGGGCAACAGCCAGACCGGCTGGACCCCCTCCGATAATTACTAAATCATACTTTAACTTCATCTTTAAACTTAACTCCTGTTTCTTTGATCATGTCTTTGGTCTTAGTCTTTAAAATTTCTGAGCCCGGTCCTTTTTTGGTTATTTTTAAAGGAGAAATCTTTAATTCTTCCGATAGAATTTTTAAAACTTTAGGACTGCAAAAACCACCCTGACATCGGCCCATACCTGCCCTAACCCTTCTTTTGATGGCATCCAGGCTTCTGGCCGGTAGCGGTTGATGGATAGCCCTGAGCATCTCTCCTTTGCTTACCTTTTCACATCGGCAGATAATTTCTCCGTAATCAGCATCTTTTTCTACCATCTCCTGCCACTTACCTATCTTGTCTAAATAATCTGCAAATTTCGGCTGCTCGACTAAAGTCTCTACAAAATCATCCTTGTAATTTAATTCTAACTGGGGAGAAATTTCTTTAACTACTTCTTTCAAAATACCACTGACCATCTCGGCAATAGCCGGGGCAGAACTTAAGCCGGGTGATTCAATACCTGCCACATTGATAAATCCTCTAATCTTTTTTGAGGCTTCAATAATAAAATCATCTCTCCCTTCAATATCGGCTCTTAAACCGGCAAAAGAGTTTATCAGGTCTTGATGGGGAAGATGAGGAATTAATTTTCTGGCTCCGGCATATACTTCCTGTTTCCCGGCCTTGGTAGTAGCCAGGTCGTCCTTTTCTTTTACCCGGCAAGAGTTAGGCCCTATTAAGAGATTACCATGAACCGTGGGAGTCACCAAAATTCCTTTAGACAGTTTGGTAGGGGTAGGGAAAAGAATATGATTCACCAGATTCCCCCACTGTTTATCAAATAAATGGTATTCACCTTTTACAGGCTTTATCTTAAAATCTTCTCCGATAAGTTTAGCCATCTCATCAGCATATAACCCGGCAGCATTTATTATCACCCTTGTTTCGATCAAACCCCGGTTAGTAACTACACCGCAAACCTGCTTTTCTTCAATTCTGATATCTTTTGCTTCTGTCTCCAGTAATACTTTAACTCCGTTTATCACTGCATTATCAGCCAGAGCGATAGTAAATTTATAGGGGGAAATAATCCCGGCAGAAGGGGCATAAAGGGCATATTTGGCTTGTGGATTTAAATTGGGTTCCAATTCGAATAATTTGGCACCTCTAATTATTTCTAAATTTTTAATCCCATTCCTCTCACCATTTTCTTTTAATTCTTTCAATTTCCTAAAATCTTCTTCGGAAAAACCAATCACCAGTGACCCTATCCTTTTAAAGGGAATTTTTAGGTCTGCGCACAATTTATCAAATTTGGGATTTGACTTTATATTAAGTTCACCTTTCAAGGTTTTAAAATCGTCATTATATCCGGCATGAATAATCCCAGAATTACCCTTACTGGTCCCCATAGCCACATCGTCTTCTTTTTCTATTAGAATTATATTAATATTAAATCTGGATAGCTCTCGGGCAATGGCTGTGCCAATGACTCCGCCGCCTACAATAACCGCATCTGCTTTCATAAATATTCCTTTCTTAATCAAATAAAAAAACCATTTCACCAACCGGCATATCTGATCAAAATCAGGTACAAGGGGTTAACCCCCTGGTTAATAAAATGGTTCTCTCTAAAATCTCTACCATTTATATTTAATTTTTTTATATAATATCATAGAGAATTACAATTTACAATAATAAATTTACAAATTTGCTCTTTCGGGGTATTATATAAAAAGCTGAAACGAACTAGTCGCTAGTGAATAGTCGTTAGTATAAATACAAGATACTCAATTAAATTCTTGAACACGACTATTTTATTTACCCTGCTAAGCGAGTATCTGCTAAACAAGGTTTTACAAAAAAGGGAGAATAGTATGTTTTTTGTTCTGACGGGTCTAATTGGCGGTCTGGCTCTCTTCTTATATGGGATGCAAACTACCAGTGAAGGCTTAAAGAGTACCTTCGGGAATAAATTAAAACAGTTCCTAAGCACCCTGTCCAAGAATAAATTAATCGCTTTATTAACCGGTATCGTACTTACTTTT
>JBBRDV010000160.1:0-2790 GCA_038203565.1 Atribacterota bacterium | reverse complement strand
GCCCACATCGACGCATACGGAAATACGCCCGGTGCTTTAGATAATGCTTCGGGTACCCTTGTATTACTGCTACTTGCAAAAATGCTTCAAAAATATGATGGTCCGATGGCTATCGAATTCATTGCTTTTAACGGAGAGGATTATTTTAGCGCAGGCGGACAGATGGATTATTTACGCCGTTATGGAAATGAGTTGAAAGAAGTTTTGGTTGCGATAAATGTGGATGATGTAGGTTATATAAAAGGCAAGACAGCTTTCTCCATGTATGAATGTCCGGATAACATCAGTAAAAAAGCACATCATATTTTCAGCAACTTTAGCGGTATTATCCGGGGAGAAAAATGGTTTCAGGGAGACCATATGATTTTTGTCCAGAAGGGGATACCGGCAATTGCTTTTACGGCAGAGAAGATGAGGGAATTAATGGCAAAAATTACCCATACTCAAAAAGATACACCGGAGTTGGTTGATTGTACTAAACTGGTTGAAATAGCTTCTGCATTGAAAGAACTTATCATGGAATTTTAATCAATAGAAAAGAGTAGGATTAAATCTTTATTCCTGACAAATGGTTTGTTTATCTTTCAAGAACGAGGATTTAACCCAATAAAAAGAAGAAGAATATTTAAGATAAGCTTAGTATATAAAAGAACGATGAGAAATTCATATTTTGTATAAGGATTCTTCTGATAAAAGGATTGGATAGGAAATGAAACCCAGCCATGATTTCACAGCCAAGATATATGACCCTGTTTTATATTTAGCCCTTAAGCCCATACGAATCGGGGTAATGGATGAGCTTTTGGAATACAAGGAGAAAGCCATATTGGATTTATGTTGTGGTACCGGGAACCAGCTTAAATTACTTTCAAAGCATGGATTTAAGAACCTTCATTGTCTTGATATATCCGATTCAATGTTAACTATTGCCAAAAAGAATGATTTTCCGATAAAAATTTATCGTGAAGACGCTACCAAAACAAGTTTTAGGGATGGAGCATTTGATATCATCATGGTCAGTTTTGCACTACACGAGAAAGATAGAAAAACACAAGAAGCGCTTATTGAGGAAGCGTACCGGATTATGAAAACAGATGGACTGATGCTGGCGGTTGATTATGTTTTTGATAGTAAAGCAGCCAAATATAGTAAAATTCTTATAAATATTATTGAAAGAATAGCAGGTGGAGAACATTACCAAAACTTTAAAAATTACTTACAAAACAATGGACTTTCGAGCTTGATAAAAAAAGAAAAATTTAAACTTGTAAGGCATCGTAGGATGTCATCCGGGGCAGTCATGATATCATTATTTCGAAAGATATCTCCTTTTTAATTTATAAATGACAGTTTCTTTCTTAATAATGTTAGTTAAATTTTAAAAGTGAACCATTTAAAATTTAAAAGTGAACACCCTAAAAATTAGAAATAGACTATTTTTAAACCTCTGGATGTAAATAATTTATTAGTTAAAAGTTAAAACTAGACTAAATTTAAATCAGAATTTTTAACTTTTTGACTACCTAAAAATTCGTCTTTATACCAGAATCTTACTTCCGATACACCGGATTCTCTATCTGGTACTATCCGAAGTTGTATTCTTTCGTGCAGTGGTGCACTAGGCACTTTTAATTCTAAATTATTGATAGAAACTTTATGATAAGAATCTACCATTCTTTTTACCCTTAAACAGAAGATATCTTTGGTTGATAAGAATGGCGGCATTATCCCGAATTCTCTAAATAAAGATCTTTTCTCTCTTATTGCTCTTTGAAATCTGATATAGGGGATCTCCCCGGTGGTAGAATGTACTATTCTGTAATTGTATTGTTGGACAAGGTAATTCAGGATTAATTGGGCCTCTTGAATAATCCTAATATTTTCTCTGTAACAGGTCCTTACCAATCGGTCCTGAATCCACCTGTAGGGTCTTTCAATCTTCCCCTTGGCCTGTGGAGAAAGCGCATAGGTTACCTTTACCCTACAGTCATCCAAAACCTGTTTCCACTGCGGATTGGCCTCATCGGTGAGTTGGTAGTGATTTCTCCAATAAGAGTCTCTACCTTGTACAAACCTGAAGATGGAATGGCTATCTACATAATAGGCCAGAGGGAATCCATATTTTAATAAAACTGCCTCTAAGGCCAGGATATGTTCCCAGGTAGTCTCTCTTTCTACCAGGACAGCATACAGGAGCAACCTGCTGTAATCATCGATTGAGGTAATCAGATACCATTTACTACCGGCATAAGGGGCAAACAAGTGATGAGAAGAATCGTGTTGGATAAGCTCTCCCGGATAATTGGTTATTACTTCTCTATCATGGGCTTTTCTCTTTGGTCTTAGAAAATAAAAATTATTTCTTTTTGCCCGGTCGATTATAGTAGGTAGGGATACTTTCTGGTTATATTTTTGTTCTAAAAGATCTTTTATGTAACTGTAGTTATAATACTTAATCGGTACTTCTTTTGCTTTGATTAAATCTTTTTCGATCTTTAGTTCTTTTACAATATTTTTCTCAATATCTTTTGAAATTTTTCGAGTAGGTATCCTACGAGAGTATGAAATAGAGAAATTTTCGGGGTCATCTTTTAATCGTTTTACTAAAGCAAAAAATCTTGTTTTCTTAATACCTAAAATTTCTTGGATGTATTTTCTTGCTATTTTCTTTTTTAGATAACGGGTAATTAGTTCTTTAACCTGATAATCGGTGAACTTTTTGTGTAGCTGTTTCATAATATAGGACCTCACTTTTTTTAATCCTATATTATTATAGTTTTAGCTTGTTTT
>JBBRDV010000159.1:0-2826 GCA_038203565.1 Atribacterota bacterium | reverse complement strand
GAATGAATCGGTAGCCTTTGTGGGGGCGACCGGGGCAGGGAAAACAACCCTGGTTAACCTTCTTTTGAGATTCTATGATCCTACCGAAGGGGAGATTTTAATTGATGGGATTAACCTAAAAGAGATGGATGTAAAGTTTTTAAGAAACTATTTCGGATTAGTTCTGCAGGATGTTTTTATGTTTGCCGGAGATATTAAATATAATATTATCCTTAATAATGAAATAGAGGATAATAAGATGATAGAATATTCAAAATATGTTAATGCCCACAATTTTATCAGTAAATTAAAGAAGAAATATAAGAATATTGTTTCCGAAGGCGGTTCAAATCTTTCTACCGGCCAGAGGCAGCTCATTGCCTTTGCGAGGGCACTGGCTAAAGAACCCAGGATACTTATTCTTGATGAGGCTACGAGTAGTATCGATAGTGAAACTGAATTTTTAATTCAAGATGCAATAAGAAAAATTATGAAAGAAAGAACCAGCATTGCTATTGCTCACAGATTATCTACCATTAAAGATGTTGATAAAATATATGTTATACATAAAGGAAAAATCGTTGAAATAGGGAACCATTCTCAGTTAATCGCTAAACGAGGTTATTACAACGAGTTGTATAAATACCAATACCTAAAAACATAGCACAGATAGTTGTTTTCTGATATGATGATAGTAATTTAATAAGTAAGGAGAGTAATAAAATGCAAATAATATTTATTTCCGGGCTAATGGGGTTCGGCATAGCAGTGGTTATATTTATTCTATTTTGGGTTTTTAAATTAAAATACAGTGCACCAGGGAGAGAAATTATAATACATGCTTCTCTTGAAGAACTTCGTTCAGTAGGAGAATTAGTGGTGTTTAAAGTAGTAACTAAAGAGATTGTTACCACTTCAATGCACTGGTTAGGAGAGAAAGGGAAAAAATATTTTCAATGGTTAATTTCGACTAAAAAGATGGCCATGATTTTCGAATTCGATATAGATTTTAGATATGATCTTCGTAGTCCAGACTTTATTATTGAGGAACAAGGAGAAAAGAAGTTCCGTTTAAAAATGCCCCAATGTTTTTATGAAGTTCATATCAGAGATATTAGTTTTTATGATGAACAGAATGCGAAATTTCTTCCTTGGTTACTTCCTGACCTCCTGAATCGGGCTTTTGGGTCAGGGTTCAATGAAGGGGATAAAAATTTACTTATAGAAGAAGGAAAGTATCAGGCAGCTCAAATGGCTGATAATTTGGTCCGAAAAATGCGTTCGGAAGTACAGAATTCTACTCGACAAACTCTGGAAGCTTTAAGTAAAAATTTTGGAGCAGAAAAAGTTTTAATAGACTTTACCGATTCGAAGCTTATTCAATCCAAGCTTAGCCCTATCCTTTTAGAAGAAAAAAAATAGAAAATAGTTTTTTAAATTTTTATCCTCGACTAATTATTTAATTGATAAAAATATTGTTTTTGGGGAAAACTACCAAAATGATTGAGATGTTTAAAGGAGCAAAATATGTCTAAAACCATAAACTCTGTTTGCCCTAAGGATTGTTTTGGTTCCTGTTCGTTAGAAGTTGATGTAGAAAAAGGGAAGATAATAAAAGTTAGAGGAAATCGCAATAGTCCGGTAAATCAGGGCAGGATATGTACTAAAGGGATGCACTATCCAAATATACTCTACAGCCTGGAAAGATTATTATATCCCTTGCAAAGAATTAGCAAGCGCGGCAAAGGTGGGTTTAAAAGAATTAGTTGGGAGCAGGCTTTAGATATCATTTATGAAAAACTTAAAAATTTAAAAGAGCAATATGGACCGGAGTCGGTTTTATATTATAATAGATTCGCTAATTTAGGAGTGGTGAAAAATTGTGCTTATGGTTTCTGGTATCAATTTGGCGGTTTTACTTCCACTTACGGCGGACTGTGTGATACTGCAGCTCAGGAAGCAATCACTTTAACTTACGGAGAAGTAAAACATAATAAGATTTCTGACCTGGAAAACTCAAAATCAATCATACTGTGGGGCTCAAATCCTGCCTATACCAACATTCATATAATGCATCATATAAACAAGGCAGTAGATAAGGGAGCAAAATTAATCACTATAGACATTAGGGAAAATGAGTCGGGAGTCAAAAGTCATTTATATTTGAATCCTCGACCGGGAACTGATGGGTGTCTTGCTCTGGGCATAGCCAGCCAACTTATTAAAAATAACATAATTGATGACAATTTTATTGATCGGTATACTTTTGGCTTTGCCGAGTTTAAGGAATTAGTAAAAGATTATCCTTTAGAAAAAGTCTCGGCTATAACCGAAATTCCTACCGGTAAAATTAAAAGTTTAATAAATTATCTAAAAGAAAATCCCCGATATGCCCTTATCTGCGGGATGGGGGTTCAAAGATATACCAATAGCGGTCAGACTATAAGAGCTATATCTCTTTTACCGGCATTATCCGGAAGTATCGGTAAGAAAGGTTGTGGTTTTTACTTTAGTGATAGACAGGCACCTGAATTACATTGGCCTTTTTTCCCTCCCAAACCTAAAAGGATTCGTAATTCAATTCCGGTAGCAAAACTTGCCAGAGAACTGGACAATCAAGCCGATCCTCCGCTGAAAGCTGTTGGGATTGAACAGGCTAATCCTATGACCAGCAACCCGAACACTAATCTCCTTGCCCGGGCAATGAATCAATTGGATTTTATCGTGGTTGCCGATCTTTTTTTAACCGATACCGCCAGAATGGCAGATATTATCTTACCGGCAGCTTCGATGTTTGAATACTATGATCTAATCACCGGCTATGGTCATTCTTATATTCAGTTACAA
>JBBRDV010000158.1:0-2854 GCA_038203565.1 Atribacterota bacterium | reverse complement strand
ATTGACGTAAAATTTTTTATTTTTTTTCTTTATTCTTTTTTTTTGCCGGGTTCTGTTAAAAAAATTTCACATATTTATATTAATTATTTTTTTTAATATAAATTTATTTCAATTTTTGACACCTGACCCCTTTTGCTTTTTTCATAGATGATTACGCCACTACTCATGTAGGTACTCATGTAGGTACTCATGTAGGTAAAAAGAAAAAGGAACAGTGCTCTATATTTTTTCTCATATTCCGGCATTTAAATCCCACAGCCTTCATCTTAAGTTTTTCGATCAATCAATTATGATACTTATACCTAATAATACTGAACATGTCCGTGAGAGTATTCTTACTTACCATTCAAATCCTTTCTCTTTGAATAACCCAATACAGGCATCCACCACTTCAGGGTCATAGAGAATGCCTTTCTTTTGGGATATCTCCTCTAACGCTTCTTCGATACTATGAGCTGAGCGGTAAGCACGCCTTGAGGACATAGCCTCTATGACATTAGCTACTGCTATTATCTTGGCTTCGATAAGGATTTCATTGCCTTTCAACTCATTGGGATAACCAGAACCATTTATCAGCTCTTGATGTTGGAGAATAATTTCGGCCACCGGCCAGGGAAAGTTAATCGTCTTTAAGATATCATAAGTTATTTGAGGATGACTTTTAATTAGCTCCAATTCTATCTTACTTAATGTATGAGGGTTATTTAAAACTTCATTTGGTATACTAATCCTTCCGATATCATGAATTAGTGCGGCTATCCTTATCCCTTCAATCTTATCTGTAGATAGTCCCATCTCTTGAGCTATCTTCGTGGCCAGTTTAGAGACCTTCTCCTGGTGATCTACCAGATATAGATCCCTGATTTCAACTACTTTGGTAATAACCTCAATAATATCTTCCAAAGTATGCTGTAACTTTTCATAATTTTGCCGAAGGCTTTTTTCTATTTGAATTTGTTTTGCCGTCAATGCTTCTGAATCGGATAATTCACTGCGAAGTTCTGCTAATTTTTTCATAATTTGCTCTTTCGTTTTTTCTGTATCTTTCATAAATTTCACCTCCAAATGAAATATATCGATAGATATTATTTTTAGAATTTAAATTCCTTCTATTATGTAAAATACTACATAATTTTTAAAAATCCTCTTTTCTCATAAAAATAAATCTGGTTCTTCTATCCCTTTTGCTCCATAAGGTCCTTCGGAATCTTCATTCTCTATTACTCGAGCCAGTTTTCTGAAGTAAATTTTGAATTAAAATTTAAAGTCTTTTTCTTTAAATAATTTGATACAGGCAGCGACTACTTCCGGGGCATAAAGGATACCCCTGTTTATAGAAATTTCTTCCAAGGCTGCATCTATTCCGAGAGCCGCCCGATAGGGTCGGTAAGAAGACATGGCTTCTACTACGTCAGCTACTCCTATAATACAGGCTTCTATGAGAATATCCTTACCTTTCAGCCCCTGGGGGTATCCTGAACCATTTAATCTTTCATGATGTTGCAGGACAATTTGAGCTACCGGATAGGAAAAATCGATAGATTGTAAGATACCATAGCCTATCTGGGCATGTTCCTTGATGAGACTAAATTCTAAATTAGATAATTTACTGGGCTTACTCAGGATTTCGGTGGGTATGCTGATCTTCCCAATATCGTGAATTAAAGAGGCTATCCTTATCCCTTCCCTCTGATCGGGAGAAAGGTCCATCTCTCGGGCAATAGAGATGGCCAATTGGCTGACCTGGCGCTGGTGACCGGAGGTATAGGGGTCTTTGGTCTCTACTATCTTGGAAATGGCCTTTAGGGTAGCATCCATGATTTTTTTAAGTCTTTCTTCTGCCTGCTTGTGCTCGGTAATGTCTCTTCCTAAGGCAACCGAACCTATAGTTTTGCCTTGTGGATTAGTAATATTGTTGTAATTCCAGGAGATAATTCTTACTTTTCCGTCTTTGCAACATATTTTAGTTTCATATTCTTCAACCGCTTCTCCTTTATTGAATACTGCATCTGCTGCTTTGGTGATAATATCTTTTCGATAGTTTTCATCCGGATAAAGCCATTCCCATATCTTATGATGACCCATGACTTCTTTAGCAGAATACCCGCTCATCTTTTCGGCAGCTTCGTTCCATATAATAATATTTGCCTTTTCATCCAGTACACTGATCCAAATATTGGCATTATGAATGACATTTTCCTGGAATTGGTTTAGGCTATAAATTTTATCTTCTTTTTCTTGCAGCCTTTTATTCATTTTTTCTAATTCAAGCATCTTCTTTTCGAGTTTCTGTATTAACCGACTATTATACAGAGTAAGATATATTTCTTCCTCTTTGATGGACTCTTTAGGAGTAACAAGCACTCTTTTTTTCTTCTTCTCGATAATCTCTTTCAAGATTTTTAAGAATACTTCAGGTTCTTGCGGTTTGATAATGAACTTTTCTGCACCTAAGGACAGAGCAAAATCCTCATCTTTCTTTTCGGTATAGCTAGCGGTGTAGAACACAAAAGGTATCTTCTTTAAACTTTTATCCTTTTTACATTCCCTGCATAAACGGAAGCCATCCATTCGAGGCATCAATATGTCAGATATTATCATACTGATGGGCTCTTCTTTTAACTTATCAAGAGCTTCTATTCCATCTTTGGCAGTTACCACCTCATAATTACTCCCTTTCAGTAAGGACTCAAGAAGATAGCTATTCTCTTCTATATCGTCTACTATAAGGATCTTCATCTTTTTTACCTCCTATGCTTTTACTTTTATTAATCGTAAAGATACTTCTCAATTTCATCCATAAAAGTATCCGGATTGATAGGCTTTTCTATATATCCGGTACAACCCGCTGCAA
>JBBRDV010000157.1:0-2874 GCA_038203565.1 Atribacterota bacterium | reverse complement strand
ACTATTGTCACGGTAACTTTGGGCAATGGATAAATAAATTCTTCCAGTTTTTTTATTTTTAACTTTTTTTAAATACATAAGGTATTCCTTTCTATTTAATAATATATACATCTACTTGTATTATATCACATCATGCTACATAATACTACCATAAACAGACGTTAAAATAAAATAAAAATACCCAAAATCATCAGTGAACTAAATGGTTTCGGGTTACTTGATAATAAAACTTACTGCAAAATTAGGGTGCATCTTAATCGGCCAATCGGCCAATCGGTGGATTGGTAAATTGGATAATCTTGTCTCTTGCTTTTTCCGTTGCTTTATAGTAATATTAAATTAATATTTATAGAGGGAAACTAATAGATAATATTTCCCTCTATAAGGGACGATTATTATGATAGAAAAAGAAGTATTATCAGAAATAATTGTAAATATCAAATGAAAAGTACACCATATTTCACTCGAAAAGTGCACCACTTTATCTAAAAAAATAAATCAATCTAGACCATATTTCCCTCCTTTCCTAGTTGACCATTATTTTGTTTTGCCAGCCATTCCCTGGTCTCCTTCAACCGGTAAGAATTACCATTCATATTGAGAATATAGGATTTATGGGTTAGCCGGTCGATCATGGCTGCCGTCATCACCGAATCTGAAAAGATTTCATTCCATCTCTCGAAGGAGAGGTTCGAGGATAATGGTCTCGATGTTTGATGATAGGTTAGAGATTCAGAGCCCCGGCCCCCTCCCAGCGAATATTACACCAGAGACCATTATACATGAACAATATGCCAGAAATCCGAATATTATGCTTGTTTTACTTGAATGGGGATATAGTGAAGCCATAGGAAGGGGAATTGATAATATATTCAAGAATTTAAGAGACGAAGGTTATCAACTCCCCAAAATGGTTGACACTGGTGAATCCTTTATTTTTCCCCTTTACAGCAGATATATTACGAAGACAAATAAAGGAATTACAGACCTAAATAAAAGACAAAAAAAGGCAATAGAATATCTTAAGCAAAAGGGAGAGATTACCAACAGGGAATACAGGAGTATTAATAATGTTTCTAATGTGATTGCTGCTTTCGAACTTCAAGCATTGATTAAGAAAGGAATGTTAAGAAGCGAAGGGAGGGGTCGAGCCACTCATTACCTTATGAATTTTTCAATTAATGATTAGGTTAACGATTGGGTTAATGATTACCTAATGATTAGGTTAACGATCTAAAAAATTGTAAAAAAGTTTCCAGTTCCCTTTTTTGCACTCCATAAACTTTACTAATCTCACCACTATTTGCGGAATATCGCGGCGTACTCTTGAGCGTTATCTATTTATTTTGGAAAGCACTTTTATTATAAGATTAATCAACCCCTTTTACTCCAATAGGATAAAAGAAGTTGCCAGGATGCCTAAATTATATTTTATGGATACCGGGATTAGAAATATAATTGTAGATGACCTAAATTCTTTAGAGGGGAGAAGGGATTCCGGTAGTTTGGTGGAAAATACTGTATTTTTAATGCTTTTAACTGGCAAGGGTCTACTTGATGAAATATATTATTGGAGAACAAAGGCCGGTGCTGAAATGGATTTTGTTTTAAAGAAGCAAAAATTACCAGAAGTACCAGATCCTATATAAAGGAGTATTCTCCTGTTCTAACCTGTATATGCACCAAGAATTTTTATCATGATGAAATAAATATGGATTTAATGGGTTGGAGTAATAACTTTAACTAAGATATTCCAATCTATTTTTCAAATCGGGAATATCCTCTTCAACCGTATCCCAGACGGCATCTATATCTACACCCAAATAATCGTGTATCAACTTGTCTCTCATTCCTGCAATATCTTTCCATGGTATTTCAGGATGTTTTTCCTTAATCTCCTTAGATAACCTCTTTGTAGCTTCACCAATTATCTCAATCTGTCTTATTACTCCATCTTGTATAAGGTAATTATCTATGAAGTCTTCATATCTTATATCCTGAGTATACTCTTCTATTCTGGACATGGCATCTAATATATGCTTCAAATAAACGGAATCATCTTTTTTCATCCGTAAATTACTTCCATTTCTTCCCTTATGGGATCAATCAAATATGGGCTAATAGCTTTTTCAGTCAACAAATCTACTTTTATTCCCAGGACTTCAGACAACTCTCTTTCTATTCTCACAAATTCAAGAAGGCTTTTTCTTTCTGAAAATTCCACGATAATATCTATATCACTTCCTGGTTTTTCTTCTCCCCTTACATAAGAACCAAAGACAGCAATCTTTTTTGCTCCTTGACTTTTAAGTAGACGAGCAATCTTTTTAAAGATTACTTTTCTATTCATCATTTTTCACCTTTTCTTCCAAAATCCAAAGGGCTCTTAATCCGTTCGATATCTTCACGACCAAAGATAATAGGAAATTTTTTCTCTTTTTTCCAACCATATTTATCCTATTTCCAAATTTTGATAGTATATTTAGAGTAAAGGTCTTTGACATTCAGTATTATACTAAATCCAAAATAATTTTGCAATTCGTATTTTTTCCACTGAATATCATAGGAGTCCATTTTTTCTTAATCTTCCTTTAAGTTTCTTAAAATTGGTTGTTGGTTCATCTCGACGTTCAGCGACCACTGTTAGGTCATGAAGATCCTCTATAAGCTCCTCATACTTTTTAATGGGAAGGATAGCAGCTGTCTTCTCGCCTTTTTCATCTACAATATATTTTTCTTTTTTAAAAACTTGCATCTTTTTATTGCATCTTTTTATTTGACATCTCATTTTTTTTACAGTATAATTTTCTTAAGTTCACATCCTGAACATTAACCAGCAGACCTACAAACTAAATTAATTTATCGGAGGTCAAA
>JBBRDV010000156.1:0-2875 GCA_038203565.1 Atribacterota bacterium | reverse complement strand
ATAAATAATTGTGCTTTCGGTAAAGCACTCTGGACTATCAGAACCAAAATGGTCGATACAGCAACACACTCCTTGTTGGCCTAATTTTAGTTTCTTAACCACTGCAGTGGAAGTTAATTTTTTAACTTGAGGCTTTCTTTTGCGTTTCTTCTTTGGTTCAATTTCGGTTTTTTGTTTTTTATCTTGAGAGGCTGCTTTACCTTTAATTGGCGAGACATAACCCGGCTCACCCATTTCAGAAGCCCTCTCTGCTATAGGGATTAAGCCTTCAGGGCAGTAATCCGGATTAATGATAAGGGCATTTTTAACTTTTTCTAATACTTCGGTAAGTGTTCTTCTAACACGATTATTTTCTTTATAGTCTGATAATTCCTCCAAAACTGGCTTAACTCTCTCGATAATCCGTTCCATCACCTCAAGGAATTTTTTATATTGTGGAGTATCCCTTATAAAACCTGTTCTATCACTAGTAATAGGCAAAAAATCTGCATTCAGCTCGCCTCTTATGCGAGCAATATTTTTAACCAGTTTTTCCAGGCCAAAGAAATCTTTAGTGATAGTAACTTGTTTAACTTTGCAGGCAATCCCGGCCTCTGAGATGTCCTGCTCCATTTGAGAACTTATAATTATCTCACCATAAACTATGCCATATTCTGTTCCTTCTAAGAAAGGTATCTTATGACCAGCGATAAATCTGACACTTACCTTATGACCATTGAGATAAACCGCAAAATCAGGGGCCTTTATGGGCACGGTTTCAATAATCCGCTTTTCTACATCGCTAAGATTAAATTTCTTAGTTACTCCTTTCAAGGTAACCTTAGTGCCATCTTTAAGGTGATGATCAACCTCTTCAATTTCTAAAGGTATATACCATTTATCTTTGGACTTCTCCCATTCTTGTTTATCAAAAATGACCTTGGCTTGAAAGTCATCCTTTTTTGTCCAGGCCTCAAAACAAGAACAAGCAGAAAGCGAAGCAAACTTACCTATGCCGAACTCTCCAATGCGGTCTCTGGCGAATTTTGGCGATTTGGGATTTTCTCTTTTTAGGGCAGAGCCGATATTAAAATATTGTTTCAGGCCATCAAGGTCCATCCCTAAACCATCATCCTCAACAATTATTTCATCCTCTTTTATAGTTACCTTAACCTCGGTAGCATCGGCATCATAGGAATTATTAATCAACTCTCGAATAAGCTCTATAGACTCACCATAAAGCCTCTCACCAATAGTAACTATATGGCTCTTATCCACAGTTACCTCAATGGTATTAATTTGTTTATTATCCATAATATGAAACAACTCCCTTCCGAAGATTTATTTTGCAATATTTATAACACTATCTCAAAATCGGGCTTCTAACTCATTTATTTGCGATATATTTCAAGGCTTGATCTTGCTACCACGATAACTTACTAACCTCTGATAATTATTGAGCGTAACTTCCTTGTAGTGCGATAATTATATCCTCTATATTATTATTAATGAAAATGGGGGAAAAGTAAAGGGGAAAAAAATAATAAAAATCCTCTTTTTGTACAAAAGTTTTTAATTTTTATAAATAATATATCTTGACAATAATATGCTTATATGATAATACTGTCATATATAAAGAAGGATTAGAATAAGTTAAAATAATCAGAATGGGAATTAAAAAATTTTACTAAATAAAAAAGGAAAAGGAAAAAATATAAGAGAAAAGTAAAGGAAAGCAATGAAGCAGAAAAATAAATTTTTAATTATAATTATAGTATTTACATTTTTTTATTTTATGCCCTTTAGCAGTTCTAAAATATTAAATGCATTAATGGAATCCTTATTAATGGCACAGGATTATGCTCGTCAACATGTATTACTGTGCCTGATTCCTGCTTTTTTTATTGCCGGGGCAATTGCTAATTTTATCAGTCAAGAAAATGTAATAAAATACTTTGGGGCAAATACAAATAAATTATTAAGTTATACTGTTGCCTCTGTCTCTGGCACCATCTTAGCAGTTTGTTCCTGCACGGTTTTACCTCTTTTTGCCGGAATTTATAAACGTGGTGCAGGAATAGGGCCAGCGACCGCATTTCTTTATTCCGGTCCAGCTATTAATGTATTGGCAATTATTTTAACTGCTCGAGTATTAGGATTTGAATTGGGATTAGCCCGTGCTATCGGCGCTATTATTTTTTCCGTAGTTATTGGGTTATCTATGCACTTTATTTTTCGTAAGGACGAGAGAAAGAGAAACATAAATGCAAATAATAATTTAGATAGGGGGAAAACGGAGCGAGAGGAGAGACCTTTATGGAAAACAATGTTTTACTTCGCCACCATGATAGGAATATTAGTTTTTGCTAATTGGGGGAAAGATGAATCAATTAAAATTTGGCAAGTAATTTATAGTTTTAGGTGGTTTATAACCGGCATTCTTTTCATTATTTTATCCTGGATGCTGGTTAAGTGGTTTAATAAGGAAGAACTGGTTCAATGGGTAAGTTCTAGTTGGGAATTTGCTGAGCAGATATTGCCTCTTTTGTTAGGAGGTGTTTTAGTAGCTGGTTTTTTGTTAGGTAGACCAGGGAGTGAAGCATTAATACCAAGAATTTGGATTGAGAATTTAGTGGGCGGAAATAGCCTATGGTCAAATCTATTTGCCTCGGCAGTGGGGGCTTTGATGTATTTTGCTACTCTTACCGAGATACCTATCTTACAAGGGTTATTGGGAGAAGGTATGGGTAAAGGTCCGGCTTTAGCTCTTTTATTGGCCGGTCCGGCATTGAGTCTGCCTAGTATGTTAGTTATCAGAAACATTTTAGGAACTAAAAAAACTTTAGTATATATTTCTTTAGTAATAATTATGGCAACTTTTAGCGGGATTATTTTT
>JBBRDV010000155.1:0-2937 GCA_038203565.1 Atribacterota bacterium | reverse complement strand
ATCCCCTGTCTAGTTAAATAATCTGCCAATACTAAAAAAGGACGATGCCCAGCTATAGCCTCATCACGATCTTGCGGACCAGAACCAGTAATTAATAAGACTACCGGGAAGAGACCTTCTTGAGAGGGCAAAGTTAAAGTTCCAGCCAGGGTAATTTTTGCTTCTTTATTTTCATAAAATACTTCTTCTTCTAAATAAGGATAAGGTTTTTTTGGTTCCTGGGGTCTATAAATTTCAATAGTTTTATTTACTTTTTTCATCATCAACGGTAGACTTTGTCCAGCTTGTTTAAAATTTCCTTCAATAGTTAAAAAATCGTTACTTATTTTCCCTTCAAAAGTGCCTCCAATAGAATTTATTTCCACATATAAAGTATTATCTTCCAAAATAATTTTTTCTACTTGTATACCAGTTACTCCCTGGTCAGGGCTGTCCAAAGTCCCAGTTAGAGTACCATCTGGATTCTTAGAAATCTTGAAGACAATCCTAAGCTCTGTCCCGGGAACTTTCAACTTGCCCTCCCAGATACCTTCAATGTTTATTTTAGAAATATCTTGCTGTTGGGCAAATCCTGTCATATTAACACTACTTGCCATTATTAAAGCAAGACAAATTAAACTACTAAATATAATCTTATAAGTTATTTTCATAATATTTTTCTCCCTTTCCTATATTAAAAAATGATTTCCCATTCAATACTCTAATTAAGATTTACAAAATTAATAGTAAAAATAATTAGGAAATAGCTATATTTCTTTATTCTACAAAATAAGTAAAAATCCTCTTTTTATATAAAAGTTTTTGATTTTTATATTAATCTAATATTAATCTAATATTAATCTAATTGACAAGAGAAAATTTTTAATATACACTATATAAGTAAATATGAATATACTTATATAAAAGGAAATAGTAATGACCAATTATGAAATTGAAGAAATTACCAAAATATGTAAAGCTTTATCTGATCCAACTAGATTTAAAATATTTCTCTTGTTAAATGATAGAATATCTTGCGTTAATACTATAGTTAATTTTTTACAAGTATCCCAGCCAGCTGTGTCCCAGCATCTCAAGATTTTAAGGGAAGCCGGCTTGGTTAAGATAGAGAAAAGAGGTTATTGGGTGCATTACTCATCTAATAAGGATAAGATAGATAAATTTTTAAAGGATTTTCTAGTCATACTAAAGTTAAAAGAGGGTAAGAAATATGGGCAAAAAAATAAAAAAGGAGAGAAAAATAATGAGAATCTTTGATTTACTGAACCTTGAGTCTGAGGCATATGAGAAACGAGAAAAAAATGTTTTTTTCCAAAACGAGCTGTTTAAAACAAGAATTATTGATTTAAAACCAGGTCACAGAATACCAGATTGTCAGATGGACTGCTTCGTCCTGTTTTATGCAGTGCAGGGAGAAGTCCAGCTTAGAAAAAACAATGAAACAGCAACCCTTAAAGAGAATCAGGTGTTTATTACCGAACCTGCACTATTATCGATGGAAACAATCTCAGGAGCAAGGCTGCTGGGTGTACAAATCAAGATAAGAAAAGAGGATAACTAACATGCAGAATCTGATTTTATATTTCGCTACGTTTCTCTTAGTAGTCTTATCATTAGTAAAAGATAAAGAGAAAACAAAAAAAAGTATGAAGAAGGCTTGGAAAGCTTTTGAGAATATACTTCCACAATTTTTAGGTGTGATAACCTTAGTAGGCATAATGCTGGCAATACTAAATCCCGAGACAATCAGTGGAATTATAGGTAATTCTTCTGGGTGGTGGGGTGTAACTATGGCTTCAGTGATAGGAGCTATAACCCTTATACCAGGGTTTATTGCCTTTCCAACAGCGGCATTACTTCTAAAGAGTGGTGCAGGATACATGCAGATTGGAGCATTTATTTCGTCGCTAATGATGGTTGGTGTAGTTACTTTACCAGTTGAAATAAAGTATTTTGGCAAAAAGTGCACAATATTACGTAATCTTCTAGCCTTTGCTTTTTCCTTTATAGTTGCTTTTGTTATAGGAAAGGTGGTGGGTGAAATATGAAGCTCATAAAGAGGTATATATTCTTTTTAATCACTGTTTTAACCACACTTATATTAATATTTGTAAACAGAGACATTGGTATGAAAGCATTGGACACAACAGTATATAGTTTTAAAGAAATGGCCTTAATCCTTCCACCGATATTTGTTCTTTTAGGATTACTAGACATATGGGTACCAAAAGAAACGATGATTAAATATATGGGAGATGGCTCTGGCTTAAAAGGTATTTTATTATCAATATTTCTAGGGTCAGCAGCAGCAGGACCATTGTATGGCGCATTTCCAATTGCTGGAGTTTTCATGAAGAAAGGAGTTAAATTTACAAATATACTGCTGTTTTTAGGAGCATGGTCAACTACTAAAATTCCGATGTTTCTATTTGAACTGTCTTCTTTAGGTGCTAAATTTGCCAGAACACGTCTGATGGTCAGTATGCTTGGTATTTTTCTCATAGCATATTTAGTCAACAAATTTATGAACAAACAAGAGATTAGTGAAATTTACGATAATGCGGTTAGCATGAATAGTTAAGATTGGTTTCAAGACTCAGTCTCGCAAATTCCCACTTTCCCTTGAGTCTCTACCAGAGCATCCCGCAGAAGTTTACTCTGTCTTTGAAAGGCTATCCTAGGATTCCTGGGGTCTTTCATCAGACAGATCTCTTGAGTAAGTAACCGCGCTAAATGTAGCTCATATGTATCTTTCTTTTGGACTTCTTTTTTATACAAGGGATGGTCGCGATTTATATAAATAATTGTGCTTTCGGTAAAGCACTCTGGACTATCAGAACCAAAATGGTCGATACAGCAACACACTCCTTGTTGGCCTAATTTTAGTTTCTTAACCACTGCAGTGGAAGTTAATTTTTTAACTTGAGGCTTTCTTTT
>JBBRDV010000154.1:0-2971 GCA_038203565.1 Atribacterota bacterium | reverse complement strand
TATTTCGGGAATAAATTTAAAGTTAAAGGTAGCTCCAGGTAAGAGTAGGGGCACATTCTGGAAAGGGAATATATCCTGTATATAGAAATACAGACCGACCTCATTTTTTTCTTTACCCACCATTCCGCAGACCGCTAAATCCTTTAAGGGGATATTGCTTATATTTTTGACCGTACCCTCGATTATTATGTTTGCTACTTTTTCTTCTACTAACTCTCCTTTTTTATCCTCTCCCTTCATCTCTTCTACTCTTTGAGGGAGAGGGTTAGGGTGAGGAGTTTTAACCGCAAAGAGTTCAAGAAGGGATGGCCGGGTAAGTTCCTTATCGATAGCATTTTTATAGCATTCATAATTTTCTTCAACGCAGTCACAGGCCAGCCCTTGAATTCTATTAGTTAAGCCATCGATAAATACATCAGGGGTTCCCTTTTTTCCATCACCTACATACCAGTTATAGCGGGCATTTGTCTCCGGAGTATCATAACCATCTCCCCAGAGATGTTCCTGTACTAAGATAAGTTTGGATGTGCCGTATTCCCAGGCCAAGTCTTCCAGACAGAATTCAACAGTGGGGCAGGTAGTACAACTTCCTTGAACAAAAAGTTCCGCCAGTACAGTACGGGAAACAGTTTTTGGAGAATCGGCGCTTTGGGCAAGGGCCCCCGGGGGCAAGATACTGTTGCTTACCAGAACTAGTAATAGTATGGTTAAAAAATATGATATAAATGTTACTTTATTTGTTTTCATTTTGATAAAAACCTCTTTTTAGTTACTCGGTTGGCTGATTTGTCGGTTTACCGGTTAAACTAGTCGTTAGCGAATATTCGTTAGTGATAAATTCAGGTTGTTAGTTTACAGTTTTTAGTTTTTAGATGAGATTGCTTCAATCGTTTCACTCCCTTTTAATGACCAAGATGGTGGATTCCCATTTTCATGGGAATGACATAAAAAACAGACGGGTCTGATGAATCCGACCACTACCTTAATCCATAGAAACGCAAGATATCTATCATATAATTTTAAAAAAAATAAGCTACTACTTTAAAGAAACAGCTTATTTTTTTAATTTATTTAATCATTTATAATTTTTAAAATTTGCTTAACAATTTTTGGATGTAATGTATTACTTGTGTGGAAAGGTACAATTATTCTCCTATCTCCTTTTCTGTATATCCTGTGGCTTCCTTTACTTCTGATCATTTCAAATCCAGCTTTAAGCAATAATTTTTCTGCTTCCTGAGCTTTTAATTTTGGTAATTTAACCAACTCGCACCTCTAAAGAGGTGGTTAATATTTTTTTACTTAAGAAAGTTTTTATTTCATCTTTTGATAATGTCTCTAAATATAGCTTGGTAGCTTCTTTTATATTTTTTAAAACTTCCTCCATAGAATCGCCTTGCGATTGGCAGCCTTCTAATTCGGGGCAATAAGCATAATAACCATATTCATCCTTCTCAATAACTACATTGACTTTATACGGTATACTCAACTTTTCTACCTCCTTTCAATCCATAAATCTACAATAACAGAGAATTGTTTGCGTTAATATCCAATTCAATATTTATTTTATAATATCAAATTTATTGAAATATACAAGAGATTATTATCAAAATGATACTTTTCACCAGTAGAATACTCTCTTATTTTCCTTTTTGCCAAAATTCGAGGAAGAAGGCCACGAATACGCCCACAAATAGACCGAGTACTCCGGCAATTAAGATATTTAGTTTTGCATTGGGTTTGATGGGTACAGCAGGTAATTGGGCATAGTTTATGATTTTAAAATCCTCACAGTTCTTTAAGCTCGCCTTAAGACTATTTGCCTGGTTACTTAAAGTATTATATAACTCTCTCTCGGTAATCGAAGAGCTTAATAATAAACTGGTCTGAAACTGTCTTTCGCTTTCTGATAATTCTTCGGTTGCAGCAATTTTCTTTTTGGTCTCTTCAATCTCCTGAATATTTTTTTCAAATTCAGCAATCTGCTCTTCTAAGACTTTTAATCTGTCTTCTATGAACTTTACCTGCTCCTGATATTCAGCTTGATTCTGCTCGATAAAGACCTCTGTTATATTTTCTACCAAACTTTTCGCCTTCTCCGGTAAACTGGCTACTACTGATACTTCTATAAAATTAGTACCTGTTAAGTTTCTAGTAGTTATCCGAGAGCCTAATTGCTTAGCAGTCTCTTCTAAACCACCCATCCGGTTCATTACTTCATCCAACACGACATTGCTTTTCATAATCTCTAAAGCTTCAGTGATATTGATAACCGGTTGGCCCTCTATTTTGGCCATGATAAAGACCACAGATGATTGATAGACCGGGGAAATTGCAAAATAACTCACCAGAGCGGCGGTTATTACCGTGATTAGAAAGATTAAAATGATAATACCTTTTCTTTTTAACAGTACATTAATGTATTCGCGCAAATCTATTTCTTCTTCTTGTATTTCTGGCATGAGAAAATACCTCCGTTATTTAGTCGTTAGTGAATAGTGAATAGTCGCTAGTATTAAAAACAAGATTAGTTAATTGATCAACTTTTCACCCCCACCTTAGTCCTCCCCCCTCAAGGGGGAGGAGATATATTTATTTAATCTTCGCCCTTGAAGGGGGAGGAGACTTGTTATTTAGTTGTCGGTTTCCGCTGGTTGGGATTTTAGCTTTTCCTGGGCAATTTGTTGCATTGTTATTCGAGCATAATTAGCTTCCTGGCTGTCCGGGGCAAGTTCGATTACTTTTTGCAATTCAACCAGTGCTTCCACAATCTTGTTCTGGTTTAAATAAACCCCCGCCAGACCATAATGAGCATTAATAAAATCCGGGTTTATCTTTAAAGCTTCTTTCAGGACAATTTCTGCTGGTTTATATCTTTTTAGAGTTATATAAACGTTTCCTAATTCGGCATATAAAGGAAGCATCGATTTTTCATCAGGTTGATAGGAAATAGCCTGCTTTAGTTTAATTG
>JBBRDV010000153.1:0-3025 GCA_038203565.1 Atribacterota bacterium | reverse complement strand
ATGTTTCAAACTGTAAAGGAATTTAAATTTTAATAAAAATATTTAAATTAATTTAATTATAGAGGGGTTAAAGTTTAATTACTCTAGATTAAAACCTTAAATTCATTAAAATATTTTTTAAAAGTAGGAATTTATTATTCATTTTATTTATTTTTTAAGTTCTACGGATTTAATATTTACATAAAATTGAAAAATAGAAAAGGAGATAGCTATGGAAAAAGTTAATATAGGTATCATTGGTGTTGGCAGAATAGGAAGAGTACATGCCCGCAATTTAAAATATCAGATTCCTGGGTCAAAAGTGTTAGCAGTTGCTGATGTATTTGAAAAAAGCGTCAGGGAAGTTGCATCCCAGTTAGAAATAACTATTGCTGAGAAAGATTATCGAGTTTTATTGGAAAATGAGGATATTGACGCAGTAGTAATCTGTTCATCTACTGATACCCATGCTCGGATAATTTCCGAAGCAGCCCAGGCAGGGAAGCATATCTTTTGTGAAAAACCTATTGCTTTAGATGTAGAAAAAATTGATCAGGCTATCGAGGCAGTCAAAAAAGCAGGAGTAAAATTGCAGGTGGGATTTAATCGCCGATTTGACCCCAGTTTTAAAAAAGCCAAAGATCTGGTGGCGAAAGGAACAATTGGAACCCCTCATTTAGTAAGAATAACCAGCAGGGATCCTGAACCACCGCCCATCAGTTATGTTAAAGTATCGGGGGGAATCTTTTTGGATATGATGATTCACGATTTTGATATGGCTCGCTATCTCTTAGATCAAGAGGTGGTGGAGTTAATGGCGGTGGGCAGCTGCTTAATTGACCCGGCTATTGGAGAGGCAGGGGATATTGATACAGCAATAGTCACTCTGAAGTATAAAAATGGTGCCTGGGGAACTATCGATAACAGTCGGAAGGCAGTTTACGGCTATGACCAGCGGATAGAAATATTTGGCTCAGAAGGCTGCGTAATGGTAGGGAATCCAACCTCAACAGAAGTAACTATTAATAGTGCTGAAGATACCAAGACTGATAAACCTCTTTATTTCTTTACAGAACGATATCAGGAAGCATACTTGGCTGAAATGAAAGAATTTATTAAATGTATTCAGGAAAATAAAGAACCTTCAGTAGGTGGGTTTGATGGTAAAATATCTGTTCAAATGGGGTATGCAGCCAAAGAATCTTTAACTACGGGAAGTTTTGTAAAAGTAGCTAAATAAGAATTAGAGAAGTGAGAGAAGGAAAGAAAGATTATGAACCCAACTATTAGGGATGTAGCAGAATTAGCGGGAGTTCATCCCTCTACAGTATCCCGAGTAATAAACAATGATTCTCGGATTAGTGAAAAAACTAAAGAGAAGGTTCTTCTAATCATTAATAAATTAGGATATACTCCCAATGCCATTGCCCGGGGGCTAAAGACAAAAAGAACATATACCTTGGGAATATTGATTCCTGATATTACCAATCCATTTTTCGCGGAGATAGCCCGAGGAGTGGAGGACGCAGCAAACAAAAATAATTTTAATGTCATATTATGCAATACCGATGATAAGCTAAAAAAAGAAAGGACTTATCTGCAAATATTAAGGGGGAAGAGAGTAGATGGTTTAATTTTGGGGACGGCCCATACCAAAGACAAAAGTATATTAGAATTAGAGAAGAAAAAATTTCCCTATATATTAATTTCCCGAAACATCGAAGGCTTGGATAAGAATTGTATCATCGTTGATGATGTAGAAGGTGGAATGATGGCTACCGAATATTTGATTAAGCTGGGCCATCGTCGAATTGCCCATATCACTGGTCCTCTTAAGACTAGGTCAGCGCTTAATAGATTAAAAGGATATAAATTAGCATTAAAAAAATATAAAATTGAATATAAGGATGAATTGGTAGGAGAAGGTGATTTTAAAATAAAAGGTGGCTATCAAGTTATGAAGAGATTTTTAAAATTAACTGAATCACCTAGTGCTATATTTGCTGCTAATGATCTGCTTGCTTTAGGAGCTATGCAGGCTATTCAAAAAAAGAATTTTCATGTCCCGGAAGATTTTTCAGTAGTAGGTTTTAATGACATTGAATTAGCATCTTTTGTCTATCCTGCGTTAACTACTATTCGTCAACCGATGTTGGAGATGGGAGCACTAGCAGTGAAGATGTTATTAAGAATAATTGAGGAGGGAGAATTTAATCAAAGAAAAATAGTATTAAAACCTAAACTAATCATAAGAGAATCTTGTAAAAAAACAAATAAAATAAAAATATAAAAAATAAATTAACAAATTAAAATTAAAAAAAAGGAGAAACAAAAATGAAAGCTGTTACTTTGTATGCTAATTGGCAGCCTAAGCCAGATTTTAAATTGGGGGCAAAAGATATTGATGGGAAACTTACTTATTTAGGAAGCAAAGTTTGGAAAAATCCGGAGATTAAAATAGTGGAGAAAGATGTTCCTAAAATTGGGTCCACAGAGGTTTTAATCAAAGTAAAAGCCTGCGGAATCTGTGGGAGTGATGTTCACATGGCTCAAGCAGATGATGATGGTTATATCTGGTATCCGGGGCTTACGGCTTTTCCGGCGACTTTGGGTCATGAATTTTCAGGAGTAGTAGCGGAAGCAGGTGAACAGGCCATTAACAAGAGAACGGGGAAAAAATTCGAAGAAGGAGAGGCGGTGACTGCTGAAGAGATGTTCTGGTGTGCATCTTGCCGACCCTGTGCCGATGGTTACCCTAACCACTGTGAAAAGTTGCAGGAGCTTGGTTTTAGTTGCGATGGCGCCTTTGCAGAATATGTCAAAATAGATTCTCGTTATATTTGGAGCCTGGAGGAATTAAAGAGAGTGTATAAAGGTGATGACCTGTTTCTGGCTGGTAGTTTAGTTGAACCTACCTCGGTGGCCTATAATGCGGTAATAGAACGGGGAGGGGGGATAAGACCAGGGGATAATGCAGTCATCTTAGGCGGGGGACCCATTGGCCTTGCAGCAGTTGCTATAATGAAAAAAGCCGGAGCCTCAAATG
>JBBRDV010000152.1:0-3101 GCA_038203565.1 Atribacterota bacterium | reverse complement strand
TATCAATGGTAGAAGAAATTATTTTTTCTACGAGTTGTTCCTGGTTTAATAGATAGCAGTTTTTAATTTCCTTTAAATAAAGAGGTAATATTTCTTCTGATTTAATTTTATTAAAAGCAACACCCACTTTCTTTGAATCATCTTCAAATATACTGATATTGCCCTTTTCACCATCAAAGGTTAGTCCGCGTAAAAGTGGAGCGATGGTTTCTATATAGATATTTTTCATCTGTCTCCTTTCTCCTCCGAAAAATAATATCAAAGAATGATTTAGAGGCTTATTTTTTGGTAGGCAAGTTCAGGATGTCGACTATCTATTTTCCTACCAATTTCACTATAGGCAACAATCCTCTCTTTAAGTGATTTATCTTTTAAGGGATTTTTATGATTAAAAAAAGCATATTTTTCATGGTAATCTGCCAGTTTTTCATGGGCGATAAGAGCCCAGGTTGCTTCAATTAGATGAGCAAACTCTGGTCTTAGGATTATAGGTGAACTAAAAGACTGTCGAGGACTGTTTATATCCACTCCGCTTATTTCCATAAACTCATATTTTCTGCAAAGTTTTTGCAAACCTAAAAGTTGGCTTAGAGTATTACGTGGCGGCATATAAGTAATTGCCTTGAAACCTATTTTCTTTAATTCAGGCATCAATTCCCCCAAAAAATCGTCTTCATATTTTTCAGCCCTCTTATCTCCTGTGGGTGAATCAGTTACATCTCCTAAATAAGCATAAGCGGGAATAGCATTTATAGAATGACTGAACTTTACTGCCTCATATACAGATATGCACTCCTCATAATCAGGCTGAATAAAAATTTTATCCAAAAAGGAACTTTTTAATATCCCTAAAAGGTCATATAAATAAAATTGATTATTTATATCCAAGAGAAATTTTTTAATCTTTTCGGAAAACGCCATGTCAAGATTATCTTTTAAAAATGAAATAAGCTTTTCCCCTTTTCCCGTTTTTTGAATAATTTTTCTAGCAAAAGCAAAAAGAATATGACGTTCGGTGATGCTCCCGCCTTCTTTTGCCTGGGAAATTTTATAAACCTCTTTATTAAAATCAATCTCTTTCATTCCGTAACTTTTAATTAAATGATTTAGCTTGGTCAATATTTTTTTGTTTCTCTTATTCCGGGCAATCTGTATTGGATCTAAAAATTTCATAGCTTCGGATAATTTCGAGTCAGGAATACCATGAATAGCAATATAAGCTATATTTTTAGAATCCGGATTATTCAGTTTTCTTCCTTCAAAGATAGTTCCGGAAAAATTTACCCGTAATTCAAATCCTACAGTTGAGGCAATGTTAATTATCTTGCATGCCTCTATTAACTCTCTACAACCGGAAACAGAATCGTGATCCATAACTCCCACAGCTTGAAGGCCGGCCTTCCAGGCTAAATAAGCAGCCATTGAAGGTGAATAAGGGCTAAAAGAATAGATAGTATGCAGGTGATTATTTACTTCTTCTGTTTTTTTAAACTGTTCTTTTTCTATTTCTATTAATTTATAGATTTTTTCTAATCCATAAAGTCTGAACTTTTTATTACTGCTATTTAGTTCCTGAATTAATTTGTCCTGCATTTTTTTATCTCGAACTAGTTTTCATCTTTAATAAAAACTTATACACCAAATCTATTTCTTCTTATCTGCTCAGTTGTAGACTGATCTGATGTCACCTGATGCCCCTCTAAAGGATAAAGGCGTTCATGAATCGCATCGATAATCCACTCTTTTTGCGGGAAGAAAATAGATTCCATTTCTGCTGCCGGAGTAATCCAGTTACGGGAACCAACTACCACTACAGGACCATCAAGATAGTCAAAAACAAATTGAGAGATATTTGAAGCAATGGTATGTAGGAAAGAAGCTCGTTCACAAGCATCAGAAACAAGTACCAGTCTTCCCGTCTTCTTCACAGATTGGATAATCAGTTCATAGTTTAAGGGGTTCACAAATCTCAAGTCGATAATTTCTGCAAAAACTTTATATTTCTTTTCGAGTTCTTCTGCAGCTTCCATTCCCTTGTATAGAGCTGCACCTATGGTGAGAATGGTAACATCTTTCCCTTCTTTCCTGATGATGGGTTCACCTTCCGCTACTTCATAATAATCTTCGGGAACTCCGCTTTCCACAAATAATTCTCCTATATCATAAAGTTTTTGGCTTTCAAAAAATATTACAGGATCTGTACCGCGTAAGGCAAGATTTAACATTCCTTTGGCATCATAAGGGGTGGCTGGAAACATTACTTTAAGACCAGGGATATGAGCAAGCAGGCTAGTCCAGTCTTGAGAATGCTGGGCACCATATTTATTCCCCACTGAAACGCGAATGGTAAGGGGCATAGTAAGAAGACCCGCTGACATTGACTGCCATTTGGATACTTGATTAAAAAGTTCATCCCCTGCCCGTCCTATAAAATCACTATACATCAGCTCTACCACCACACGCCCCCCACACAGAGCATACCCTACCCCTGATCCCACAATGGCTCCTTCAGAAATAGGCGCATTGAATAATCGATGATAGGGAAGAGCTTCGGTTAACCCTCTATACACGGCAAATGCCCCTCCCCAATCGCGATTTTCTTCCCCATAAGCTACCATAGTTGGATCTTCATAAAAACGATAGAGCATGGCCTCAAAGAGGGCATCACGATAAGTAAAGACTTTTACTTTGGGGTAAGCTTTACTATTTTCATCTAAAGCAAAACGGTATTTATGGGCAATTGATCTAACCCGGGGATTATCTTCTTGGGAAATGAGAACTTCCGGTGTTCGTTGTTCCATTCTATCTTTATAGCGGTGGGAAAACATTACTGATTCAATAAAATCAGCTTTAACCCGGGGTGAGATTTCAAGAGACGTCGCTAACTTCAGGGCTTTAGTAATTCTCAAGGTTGCTTCCTGTTTTAAGGCATCTATTTGGTTAGAGGTAATCATTCTGTTTTTCTTAAGGTAATCCGCATATCCCCCAATACAGTCAATCTCTTGCCAGGCAGAAATCTCTTCTTTGCTCCTATAAGATGATGCATCAGAGGGTGAATGACCTGAAATTCGATAAGTAACGGTATCCAGAAGGACCGGACC
>JBBRDV010000151.1:0-3103 GCA_038203565.1 Atribacterota bacterium | reverse complement strand
AGAAGTGACAGACTCCATACTAACAAAGTTAGGAGTGGTTGTCAAGAGTTATCTTTTCTATTTTGAAAAGAAATTTAAAATTTTTTCACATCTCTTCTGGCAATTATAATTATAGTATAATCGGGGGAAAAATGCAAGAAGTAAATTCCTGAAATCTATTTTTCTGTCCACTATAGGAGAAGTTTATTGCGATATTGCCCCACTTCTTTCTCTCTTTTACTTTCTTTACGATATACTTATATACTATTTAATAAATAATTTTATAAAATTTAGTTTTCCGATTTTTAAAATCATGCCTTCTTCGACAGTCAAGTCAAGATGAGGGTCACTTATCTTTTCTCCATTGATTCTTACTCCACCCTGCTCAACCAATCTACGGGCTTCACTTTTACTATCTACTATACCAGACAAGATAATAAGCTTAATAAGCCAAATTTTTCCTTCTTTTAAATCATCTTTCTTCAAAATTATTTTTTTTATTTCTTCCGGATAAAGTTTATCCCTAAACACCTTTTCAAATTCTTCTTCTGCAATAATTACAGCGCTCTGTCCGTGATAAAGTTTAACAATTTCTCTAGCTAATCTCTTTTTCACATCCCGAGGATGTAAATCATTATTCTCTAAACCTATCTTTATCTTATCTATTTCATCTAAAAAAACGTCGGTTACCAATTCAAAATATCTAATCATAAGATTATCAGGGACAGACATAACTTTGCCATACATCTCTTGAGGAGATTCATCAATTCCGATATAATTATTAAGACTTTTACTCATTTTTTCTACTCCATCTGTTCCCTCAAGAAGAGGTAAGGTGATAATAATTTGAGGTTCCTGATTGAATTCCCTTTGAATATCTCTGCCCACTAATAGATTAAATTTCTGATCTGTACCTCCCAATTCAATGTCTGCCTGTATAGCGACGGAGTCATAGCCTTGCATTAAAGGGTACATAAATTCGTGGATACCTATCGGTTTACCTTCTTTGTACCTGGTTGAAAAATCATCTCTTTCTAACATACGGGCAACTGTATATTTTGAACATACTTTTAAAACTTCCGAGAAAGAAAGCTTTCCCAACCAATGACTATTAAATACTACTTTGGTTTTTTCCGGATTTAATATTTTAAAAACTTGTTTCTTGTAAGTCTCAGCATTTTTCTTGACTTCTTCTTCAGTTAACTGTTTTCTGGTTACTGATTTGCCGCTTGGATCGCCTATCATTCCGGTAAAATCGCCAATCAAAAAATAAATATCATGTCCCAAGTCTTGAAATTGTCTCATTTTTCGTAGACCCACCGTATGTCCCAAATGTATATCCGGTGCATTAGGATCGAATCCTTGCTTAACCCGAAGAGGTCTTTTTTCTTTTCTTGATTTTTCTATTTTTTTTATCAATTCTTCTTCGGAAATTATTTCTTCTGTGCCTCTTTTAATTATCTTTAATTCTTCTTTAATATCCATAATCAATTACCCCGCTTCATAGAATAAAAACATTAAATGTTTTTTATTATAATTCATTCTCTTCTTTTTTGTTCGTTATTCCAACCCTAACCTCTTTTTGTTCTTAATTAACAAAATCAATAAGGGATAGCCCAAAATATAGCAAGCAATGACCTCCCCTATTCCGATATACAATACAGTTATCCAATAAGGTAAGTCGAAGAGTAAATGCAAATAAATACTCACCCCAAATGCATTTATCAATACAGGAGGAAGGGGCGCTAATTTAGGATTTTTCACTTTATAAGTTAAATAGGCAGCAACCAAAGTACAAAGGCTTCCCCCTATTATATCTATCATCCCTAATGGCCCGATAACATTTGCCAAAATACAACCTAAAAATAATCCAATAATTGCTGATGAGTCTATAAAGGGAAGAACTACTAAGGCTTCAGCAATTCGAACCTGGATGGGGCCATAACTTATGGGAGCAAATATAATGTTAAGAACCACGTAAATCGCGGCAATCATGGCTACACGAATTAGAAAGTTAAGCTTAATCATATTAAAATATCCCAATAATAAACCTATTTAATTTTTGAAATTATAACATAGTTTATTTTATATTAAAAGAGTTGGGATAAAATTCGTATCGAGCATTACGTATTGTATTAAGAAAGAAAAAGAAAATAAATTGCGAAAAAGTAAAGAAAAAACGTAAACATAACCTTTTTATCTAACTGCTCCACCAAAACGTACACTAATACACCATAAAATACTGTTCGAGTTTTAATAAAATTTTATGGTATAATGTACTAGCATAGAGTATTGCGTCTATCGTATATCGGTAAGAAAATAAAAAAGAAAAAGAAGTATTGGCGTATGGTTTTTCACTTTTCACTTTAAGTTTTTTGCTTTAATCTCATCCAAACAAAAAGGGAGTTTTGCTTTGCCATCAAAAAATAGACCAAAAAAATCTTATTATATTCCTTTATTTAAAAAAATATTATTGGTAATTATAATTTTTACCCTGACATTTTCTATTACTTTTATCGCACTATCTACTCTTAATAATCAGAAAATATCAGAAATGGTACAAGAAAGTAAATTCTTGGATGCTATAACTAGCAAAGTGTATGATATTAATGGTGAAATTATCACCGAATTTTATCAGGAAAACAGAAGTCCAGTTCCACTTTCTAAGATTCCTTCGAATTTAATTAATGCCACTATTGCTATTGAGGATTCGGACTTTTATAAACATAAAGGAATAAGTTTGCGGGGAATCGTACGTGCTCAATGGGAAAATTTTAAAAATATAATTTTACAATTAGAAAAAGGGGCTAAACTCCATGGAGGCAGCACAATAACCCAACAATTGGCTATAAACACTTTTCTCACTCGAGAAATTAGCTTTAATAGAAAATTAAAAGACATTTTGTTGGCTTTACAAATAGAACGATCTTTCACCAAAGATGAAATTTTAGAAATGTATTTAAATGAAATATACTTTGGGCATGGTGCCTATGGAGTACAATCTGCTGCTAAAATGTATTTTAATAAAGATGTACAAGATTTAAACCTTGTAGAATGTGCATTACTCGCAGGAATCCCCCGTGGACCTTCTTATTACTCACCAATTCTTAATCAGAAAGTGTCC
>JBBRDV010000150.1:0-3154 GCA_038203565.1 Atribacterota bacterium | reverse complement strand
TTCTTGTTCCTAAACCAGCTGCTAATATAACCACTTTCATATAAACAGATTATCATTTATAATTTTTATTAACAAGAATTACACTAAAAAAGAGAGCCGTTTGACTCTCTTTTTTTAAATTAATTATTCCAGACCGCAAGACTGAAATCTTTCCCAGTTGGCTCGTAACCTTTAGACATTTTAATAAAAACATCTGGAAACTTTTTAAGGTATTTTTCAAATGCACCTCCAGTTTCAATTTCAAAAAGTTCCTCTAGTGTGAAAAAATCATACATTTGTCCTTCACCTAGAACGATAGACCATCTTTCATGATCAGATAGTTTCCCGAAGAAAAATCCGTTACCCTTGGCTGAAATACCGAGTATCTTAAGGTTCTTTGGAATTATTCCAATCTCTTCAACTGATTCTCTTTCGGCGCATCCACATACCTTTTCTCCTTCTTCTATTCCTCCTGTAACTGGAGCCCACTTATTTGGGAATAAAATATCTGGTTTGTCATCACGAAGAATTAAAAGGAACTTATTCTTCCAGAGATAAAAGATGACTACTCCAGCTGGGCATACTCTTTTTGCATTCATTAAAACCTCCTTTTTTAATTAACTTCAATTTTCTCCACATTACCACCAATAAAAAACATAATCAAGGCAACAAAAAATCCCTCAACTGAGAGATCTTTTATATTTTGGTTATTTCTTGAATGGAACACCGATTAATCTGAAAAAATCTGTTGCCTCATCTTTATTCTTGGCTGTTGTCACAATTGTAACACCCATTCCAAAAACATCTTTTAACTCTTCATCCCCTGTTTCAGGGAAAATTGTATGCTCTTTAATGCTCATTGTTAGGTTTCCAATATTATCAACAATTTTTTGTTCAATGCCACGGAAATCTTTCGTACGAGGTATAGCAACATTTATAAGTTTATCTAAGAATCCATACATACGGGCACCTCGTAAAGTAACAAGAACCCCAATTGGATCTCCAAGTCGAACTTTAAAACTAGCAATTGATTTTTTGGCCCCACGAGTTGCCGGTTTCTGCCCAGTTATTTTAGATAGCCTGTCCATAACGAATTTATTACGGTCCTTATCACGTTTAATTCCAGAACCTGTCCCAACTGAAACAATAACTTTAGTTAAATGTGGGGCCGCCATGAAATTCTTGTAATGATATTTACTCTTTAGTGAATCGTAGGCTTTCTTTTCTTTTTGTTTAATAGTTTCCATATAGTTTAATCTCTCTTAGATACGTTTGATGCATGTATTGGCATTGGTATTTCTAATATCTGGCTAATATCTCCTTTCTTTTTTGCTTTGTGTGCTTTCTTTCTCATATTAACACCCTCTACTACAATCTTATTTAATTGAGGAAATACTTTCAAAATCTTACCACTTTTCCCTTTATTGGCACCAGCAATCACTATGACATTGTCTCCTTTTTTGATTTTCATATATTTAAATAACCTCCTGAGCTAATGAAATAATTTTCTGATATCCTCTTTCAGCTAATTCTCGAGGAATAGGACCGAAAACACGACCTCCTTTAGGATCTAGTTTATCTTTTTCTAAAATTACAACTGCATTATCATCAAAACGAATATATGATCCGTCTTTTCGACGATATGCTTTAACTGTACGAACAACAACTGCTTGGCAGATATCTTTTTTCTTAACACCTTTTCTGGGTTCTGCAATTTTCACAGAAAGAATAACTCTATCACCAATTCCAGCATAACGACGTTTTGATGAACCAGTTATTTTGAAAACCTTTCCGACTCGTCCGCCAGTGTTATCTGTAATATTTACTATTGTTCCATCTTGAATCATATATTTTTATTCTATTACTTTAAAGGTTTTATCCTTTGAAATTGGTCGAGTCTCTTCAATTTCGACAATATCTCCTATTTTCTTAATATTATTCTCGTCATGTGCTTTGTAACTTTTTGTCTTTTTAATTCGTTTACCATATTTTTTATGCACCACAAAACGAGTAACCTTAACAACAACTGTTTTATCCATTTTATCGGAAGTTACAACTCCTTTTAAAACTTTCTTTGTTTTTTTCTTTGTTATTTCCATATAATTTATCGTGAAACGATACGAGTAGTAATTGGTAATTTAGTTCCAGCTTTTCTAAGTGATTCGCGAGCTATAGCGGGAGTAACTCCATCAACTTCAAATAATATTCGTCCGGGACGGACATCGAGGCAGTAACCCTGAGGATCACCTTTACCTTTCCCCATTCCTACTTCTGCAGGCTTTGCGGTAAAAGGTCTGTCTGGAAAAATCCTAATCCACATGCGTCCAGATTTACCGATAGTACGATGGCAAACCTTACGGGCTGATTCAATCTGGTTGGCACGAACTCGTCCTCCTGAAGTTGCTTTTAATCCGTATGCTCCGAAAGCCACAGTTATCCCTCGTGTATCAGGAGTAACCTTAGTCATATCAGTACGACTTGTCTGCCATTTTCTAAATTTTACTTTTTTAGGTAACAACATAAATTAATTTCTATTATTATTTGCAAAATTACGTCTAGGAACAGGACGTCTTTCCTGATCTGTCTTATTATCTGTTGAAAAAACCTCTCCTCGATAAATCCATACTTTAATACCTATATCTCCATAACTCATATGAGCTTTTTCACGAGCAAAGTCAACATCAGCTCGGAATGTTTGAAGTGGAATTGAACCACGTTTGATTTGTTCAGAGCGAGCAATTTCAGAACCTGCAAGCCTTCCCCCTAAATAAATACGTGCCCCCTTAACTCCACGTGCAGCCATAACTTTCTCTATAGCTTGTTTAATAACTCGACGATATGGAAGTCTTTTCTCTAATCCTTCAGCGATGGAATAAGCAACAATAGCCGCATCGGCATCAGGATTTCCAACCTCGAGTATATCTAGTTTGAAGTCTTCAGGAATCATAACATTCTTCTTTTTCATTGCAGCTGTTAAGTCAGCCTTCAATTTTGAAGCACCTTCTCCTGAACGGCCAATAATCATACCAGGACGTGAGGTATAAATCATTATTTTTGTGGCCTTAACACTTCTTTCAATCTCAACTCGAGAAATATAAAATCCACGAAGTTTTTTGGCTAAGAATTCTCGAATGACAATATCAGAAGCTAGTAAATTACTATATTTTTTATCAGC
>JBBRDV010000149.1:0-3155 GCA_038203565.1 Atribacterota bacterium | reverse complement strand
TTTTAACATTAGAAGTTTTTCCTATCTGACAATAAACGCAGGAATAAGTACATACTTTGGGGGGAATATTGTTTATGCCTAAACTACGGCCTAAACGTCTGGAAGGAACTGGTCCAAAGGTAAGCATAACATCTCCTTTATCTCAAATATTTAATTAGTTAGCTGGTTTATTGTTTAGCTGGTTGTTAAATATTCGGTTAATACCTTATCGAGAATATATAATATCGGGTATTGCGTTAAGAGCAAGAGAACAGTAATTTGGTGAATTTTTTTATTCTACTATAGTTTTTATCTTCTGCCATATATCTTTTATCTCTTTAGTTACTGTATTATCACTATATTCAACTACCGGTACCTCTTTTACCAAAGCTTCAGTTATTATATTATCAAAATGGATTTTACCTATTATCGGTATATTATCTTTTCGGCACCAGTCTTCGATTTTAGATGAATTCTCTAAATTAATATCGTATTTATTTATTATAACTGCCGTTTTTATTCCAAAATGTTGGGCTACTTTTACTACTCTTTCCAAATCATGTATTCCAGTGAGGGTTGGTTCAGTCACCACTACAGCTAAATGAGCTCCGCTGAGAGTGGCTATAAGAGGACAGCCGATTCCCGGAGGACCATCTACAATGATTAATTCCAGATTATTTTTTTTAGCAATTGCTTGAGCATTCTGACGAACTAAAGTAACTAATTTCCCTGAATTTTCTTCCGCGATACCCAATCGAGCATGCACTAAAGGTCCATATTTTGTCTCAGAGATATACCATTCCCCGCAATGATTTTCCTTCATTTGAATAGCCTGTACCGGACAAACCAAAGCACACAAGCCACATCCCTCGCAAGAAACCAGGTCAATTACGGTCTGATCTTTAATTGTTTTAATGGCATCAAAACGGCAAACTTCCTGACATCGACCACAATTAGTGCATTTTTTTAAATCTACACTAGGGATTAATCCGGCATAAAAATCATGTTTTTCTTTTATTTCAGGATGAAGTAAAAGATAAAGATTGGAAGCATCTACATCGCAATCTCCCATCACTTTATTTTTAGCCAAAGCAGCTATGCTTGCGGTAATAACTGTCTTCCCTGTTCCGCCTTTTCCGCTTATTATCACTATTTCTTTCATTTAAAAAATACCTCGATTCTTATCATTACAAAGCCACAAAAATATTAAATAGTTTGTACGATTTTTTGAAAAAGTTGGATAAATTTCTGCTCATAGGAGGGATTTATCTTCACTATCGGGATACCTTGAGAATAGGCAACCGCAATTTCTCTATCTAAAGGAATGGAAAGTAAAAGAGGAATACCGTTTTTCTTACAATATTCTTCTACTTTATGATCTCCGATATCACACTTATTTAATACTACTCCATAAGGAATATTTAATTTTTTAAGCACTTCCACTGCTAAAATAAGGTCATGTAATCCAAAAGGAGTTGGTTCAGTAACTAATATAGTAAAATCACTACCTTTTATAGACTCGATAACCGGACAGGAAGTCCCCGGAGGGGCATCAATCAAGGTAATGTGATGATTTGTGATATCATCGTTTTTTCCTTTAATCTCATCTTTTTTAATTTTCTTTTTAATTTTTCTTATTATAGGAGGAGCCATCGGTTCTCCTATATTTAAATATCCATGTATAAAACTAATAGACTCTGCTTTACCTTCTTCTAAAATCCCTATCTCTCTTCCTTGTTCACTAATTGCATTTTCCGGGCAAAATAGCGTACAGGCCCCACAACCATGACACAGCCCGGGGAAAACTAAAACTTTATTCTTGGCCACTGCGATAGCATTGAAAACGCAAACTTCTGCACATTTACCACAATGGGTACATTTTTTCTCATCAATTTTAGGCACAGGGATTTCTACTTTTTCAAATTTATCTAAAACTGGCTTTAAAAAAAGGTGGGCATTAGGCTCTTCTACATCACAATCTAAAAACTGCACATCTTTTCCTTGGTCTTTAGCTAAAGCCAAAGCAAGATTAACAGCAATTGTTGTTTTACCCGTCCCACCCTTCCCACTGGCTACTGAAATTATCATTTAGCTTAATCCTTCCATTTTATTCTATTGTTTTACCATCATAGCGCCACACTTAGGACATTTAATGCTGCTGCAAGGAACACCTACTTGATGAGGAACTATAGCACCACAAGAAGGACAAACACAATTGCCCCCTATCCCAATTCCTCCGCCTCCTCGGCGTCCCTGTCCCGTGCCTTTTCCTCGACCAGTTCCTGGCCCTGCTCCTGTCGGTCCAGTACCATCTCCTCTTGGCATATTTTTCACCTCCTTATTTCGTTGATTAGTAAACTGATTAATTAGTTATTTAGTTACTTGATTTGCTTGCATAGATTTTTATGCTCTAATATAAATACTTATTTTATTTATTCTAATCAATACTAATATAAAATTTATATTTCTGTTTCTATATTTTAAATCTTTTTTAATATTATCTCTGCTTCTAATGAAGATGAGCATCTTCTCCGGAGTGATCACATTCTTCTTTTTCCAAGCCATAACCTTTCCCTGCGCCAGGCTTACAAAGGGATTCTCCGGCTTCTAATTTTCCCTGCATAAATTTTTCTATTACTTCTTCAATCTTTCCGGCGACCCCTATTATCGGAGTAATCTTTTTTTCAGCAAATAACATTTGTGCTCTATTTCCCATGCCTCCGCAGATTATATATTTTACTCCACGTTCTGCAAGAAAATTTGGTAAAAATGCAGGCTGGTGACCAGGATTATTTATTTCCTCTACTTTTAAAATCTCCCCTTCTCTAATTTCAGCAATAGTAAAGGTAGGACATCTTCCAAAATGTGCTGAGACAAAACCTGTATCGGTTGAAATGGCTATTTTCATATTTTTTTCCTCCAGTTCTTTTATTTTCATTTTTTAATCCCTGAATGGGCAGAAGCATTAGCCTGGGAAATTGCCTTAAGTTCACCTGATTTAAATTTATCAATAGCTTCTTGAATTGTACCGTTTACTCCGGTTATCACTTTTATACCTGCTGCCTGTAAAGTCTGAAAAGCATTGGGACCACAACTTCCAGTTAATACTGTCTTTACTCCCCTATCAGCCATTATTTGACCTGACTGTATTCCTACTCCTCCCATACCTTGCACAT
>JBBRDV010000148.1:0-3156 GCA_038203565.1 Atribacterota bacterium | reverse complement strand
GCAAAGAAATTAAACCTTGAATCATTATGGAAACGGTTAGTAGACGAAGCACAAACAATATAATTGATGCACGGCAACTAACTGTGTATCTATTATCTGCATTTTCTTTCCTGTTTTTCTTCGACCGCTAGACTATTTATTCTCGTATTCTGTTTTTTTCCTTACTAAATACTAAATACTAACGACTATTTTGACTGGCAGACTATTTGTTTTCGTATTTTCTCTTTTCCTCACTCGATACTATATACTGTTTTAATCTCGCATCTTTCTTTATATCTTGTATTTTGTATTAACTAAAAACTGTAAACTGAAAACCGAAAACTATCTTTCTTGACATTACAATTCTTTTACAGTAGAATTTTCTTAAGTTCACATCCTGAAGATTAATCGGAAAACTGATTCTGTATTTATTCTCAATTGGCAGATTGGCCGACCGGGTGACCGGTAGACTATTTTTCTTGTATTTCGTATTATCTAAAAACTAAAAACGAATAACGAAAAACGGTTTTTACAACTTGTCTTTTTATCTTGCACTTTTCCTTGTATTTTATTTTTTCCTCACTATATATTCGATACTGTCTTTTATTGCTTCTTAAATAAAAAACTGATAAAATGACAATAAATAAATAATATTACGAAAACTTTCCCAGAATATTTCTATTGATAAAATTCTGCAGAATTATCCATGCCTTACTCACAAAGATATTCAGGCCGCCTTAGAATATGCTGCAGAATCAGTTCATGGAGAAGAAGTTCATTTTGTCCCTGTCACCCTCCGGGAGGAATTATGATACAGGATGAAAATCTAATAAAAATAAAAAAAGTGATAAAAAATATTTTCCCTGAATGCCGGATAATATTATTTGGTTCAAAAGCATGTGGAGATGCTGATGAACTGAGTGATTATGATATCCTGATTATAGTTAAACAAGATTTGTCCATAAAAGAAAAGCGATATTATACAGGTTTTATTCAAAAAAAATTGGCAAGCATCCCTTTGGATGTAATTGTCAAAACAGAAATGGATATCCCGAAACATTTAAAGAGAATTGAAAGCGTAGTAAAGGAAGCAATAGAAATGGGGGTAGCTATATGATAGATAAAGAGTTCTCCATTTTTGGAGTGGATATCCGCTATCCTGATGATTATTATATTCCAAACATGGAAGAGGTAAAATTTTATTATAACTTAGCCAAGCAAATTAAAATTTCAGTAAATTCTAAATTAGAAACGAAAGAATACTAAAGTTATAATTTTATTATGTGTTTATTCTTTGCATTTTTTTCATTACTTATTACTTATCACTCATTACTCATTACTGTATTTCCTTCCCACATCTTATCTCATTCACTAACGACTAATTTACCCTGCATATTTAACTTGCAATATTAAATATTAAATATTAAATATTAAGGGTGAAAATAAAAAAACTATTTTCTTTTTCGGTATGCCTCTCTTCTGTGCCGTACATAATAGATAGTTAGGAAATCTTTAAGGGGTTTTTAGCAAGTGATTCTATGCTTTTAATTATTCGTGGGATTTGTTTATAATCGATACCCAGTAAATCTTTCTCTGCTGATTTATTCCACTGAATATCATAGGAGTCCATTTTTTCTTAATCTTTCTTTAAGTTTATTAAAAGTTATTGTTGTTTCATCTCGTCGTTCAGCGACAACTGCCAGATCGTGAAGGTCTTCCATAAGCTCCTCATATTTTTTAATGGGAAGGATAGCAGCTGTCTTCTCGCCTTTTTCATCTACAATATATTTTTCTTTTTTAAAAACTTGCATCTTTTGTTCTCCTTTCTATGAAGATAAATATTCAATAGCTTTTCAAATTTATATTTCATTTTATTTTTTTTATTATAGATTATTTAATTAAAATTAGCAATTTTTCTTTAAGCATAAAGCAGATTCATCCGCTGCGCTTTGTCATTGCGAACCTGCTGGAAGCAGGTGTGGCAATCTCATCTTGTATCTTCTTCCTAATATTTCCCGCGCTATAACTATCCGCTATTACTATCCGCCAACCCACACTTACAACCCACATCTTATCTTTATCACTCATTACTGTATTTGCATTTCGCTTTTTCTTTCTTGTTTTTCTTCGACTGGTAGACTGGCCGATCGGAAGACTGGTAGACTGACTAATCTTGCATCTTCATCTTTCTTTGAATTTTATTTCTTCATCACTTATCACTCATTACTCATCACTGTATTTTCATCTTGTATCTTGTATTTTATCTTTTCTTAACTATATACTCGATACCCGATACCCGATACTGTTTTCATCTTGCACCTTGCATCTTTTTATTGCATCTTTTTATTTGACATCTCATTTTTTTTACAGTATAATTTTCTTAAGTTCACATCCTGAACATTAACCAGCAGACCTACAAACTAAATTAATTTATCGGAGGTCAAATAAATGTCTACCCAACAAACGATAAGTTATAGAATCTTACTTAAGAAAGAACCAGAAGGGGGTTACGCAGTAACTGTTCCTTCTCTTGCTGGATGCGTTACCTACGGTAAAACAATAGAAGAAGCAATGGAAATGGCGAAAGAGGCTATTGAATTATACTTAGAAAGTTTAAGGTCACACAACGAAGAGATACCCACTGATGAAGACACTTTAGAATATACCTTAACGGTGGGGATTGATGAATAAACTTCCATCTCTAACTTTTCAAAAAGTTATAAGAATACTGGAAGGAAAAGGATTTGTGCTGGATAGAACCAAGGGAAGCCATCGAATATATTATCATTTGGAAAGTAAAAGAAGAGTTATTATCCCTTACCATGTCTCGCTTAAATAAGGAGAATAAGAGGTGATACCCATATGAATATCGTTGAAATAAAGAAAATCTTGGAGAAAAATAATAACGACCTTAGACAGACTTTTCGTGTTACAGAAATAGGAATATTTGGTTCTTTTGTTAAAGAAAAAGAAAAAATCGATTTAAAGAACATATAATGCAAGTTTTAAAATCTCAACAATATTGATAATATTACATTTATCTTTTTTGCTATTACAAGAGAGTGAAACGACCGAAACAATCTCTACTCGCAATTTGCATCTTGCATCCCGCATTTTGTTTCTTGTTTTTCTTTAATCGGCTGACCGGGTGACCGGCAGACTGGCCGACTGAATTGA
>JBBRDV010000147.1:0-3159 GCA_038203565.1 Atribacterota bacterium | reverse complement strand
CCCCCTCTTTTTTGCCAGCAAAAATAAAATGAAAAAGTTATTATTGTTAATAGGCATTTTGGCCATGGGTAGCAGTCTGATATTAACTTTTACCAGAGGTTCTTATCTTGGCTTTGCTGTTTCTTTAATTTTTATGTTCTTCCTTTTTCTAATCTTCCGGGGTAAAAATTTCATTAAAAATAATAAAAATTTTTTTATTATCACTTTACTTGCCATATCTATAATCACTTTTTTATTTGCCGTTCCTACCCCTTTAAACAAATCAGGTACAGCTATCGAAAAAATTAAAAGCAGAATTTCAATTTCACGGCTTACGCAGGATATTTCTGTTAAAAGAAGAATAGCTACCTGGAAATTTACCGTTCTTATGATTAAAGACCATCCTTTAATTGGTTCTGGTATCGGAACATTCAAATACAATACCTTAAAATATCAAGCTGAATTTTTTGATCAGGGAGAGAATCGCTCACTTTATCCTTATGGATTGGCCGATAAAGCCCATAATGAATATCTGCAGCTAGGGGCGGAAATGGGTATAGTCGGCTTGGGAATATTTATATGGCTTATTATTAGTTTTTTTAATTGTGGATTGAAATTATTAAGAAAATTTAAAGATGAATATAAACAGGCAATATTAATTGGACTAATGGGGGCAGTGACAGCAGTGTTGGTTGACGGAATATTTGGTTTTCCCTTGCATTTACCGGCCACTATAATTTTATTTTGGATGTCTTTGGCTCTTACCATAGCGTTAGGAGAAAGTGAAAAAGAAGAAAAAAGGCAAGAAAAAGAAAGGCAAGCCCAAAAGATAAGGAAAGGCGACCAGCAGGGCGATATAGCACGATTTGCCCCGCTCTTATATCTATTAATTATTTTCCTAACAATATTTCTATGCATAACCGTATCTCGTCCCTTTGTAGCTCGAGTTTATTGGTATTATGCTAATCAGGAAAATAAAAATGAGAATTGGAATGAAGCAATAAAAATAGATGAAAAAGCTTTAAAATGGGATCCTTATTTAGGTGAAATATATTATGATATGGGACTTATTTTGTATAATAAAGGAATTGTTAATGTAGCGTTAGAATATTTAGAGAAAGCTGATAAATATATTGACAAACCTAATTTACCTAAATATTTTGCTTTGATTTATCTCAAGATAGGTCAATTGGATAAAGCAGCTATCAAACTAAAACAGGCTATTTCTTATCAACCTGATGAAAAATCGATGCTTCCTTTATATTGTGATTTAGGAAGTATTTATTTACGATTAAAAAGACACGACTTGGCTGAGATAGCCTTGAAAAAAGCTTTGCAAATAAATCCTGACTATACTAATGCTCATTATCGCTTAGCGGGGGTCTATTTAGAACAGAAAAAGATTCTCGAAGCACAAGAAGAATTGCAAAAAGTAATTGAGCTTGCCCCGGAAAGTCAGGAAGCAAAAAATGCCCAAAACCTTATACAGCAAATCGCCCAGGAAAAGCTAAAAGCCCCACCAGATAAAACAGATAACTAAATAATAACGGAGGTTCTTTAAATGCCAGAAATACAAGAAGAAGAAATTGATTTGCGCGAATACATCAATGTCCTAATAAAAAGAAAAGGTATCATCATCTTAATCTTTTTAATCGCAATTATCACTGCCGTTATCATAAGTTATTTTGCTTTATCTCCGATCTATCAGTCCTCTACAGTCTTTAGTGTGGCTCAGGTAGATGGACAAACAGTAATTAATATTCCTGAAGCCTTAGAAATTATGAAAAGCAATGTAGTGTTAGATGAAGTAATTAATCGGATAGGTGGTTTGGAAGAGACTGCTAAACAATTAAGCTCTCAGATGACTACCGAAAGCCTAGGAGGCACTAATTTTATAAAAGTAACCGTTGAGGCAGATACCCCAGAAAAAGCTAAAAGTTTAGTAGAAAATATAGCAAAGGTCTTTATTGAACAGCATCAGAGTGAATATGAAGAGAAAGTAAAACTTATAGAGAGTAGAGTGAATATATTAGAAGAGCATATTGCTGAATTTGAAAAAAATATCCAGGAAATTGAAAAAACTAAGAAAAAGATTGCTGCTTCGGAAGAATTATCAGAAGCCGAAAGGCAGTTTCAGACCAGTTTATTATTAAGCTCATCGGTTACCGAAAGAGAATTATACAATACTTTAACTGACCAGGCAAATAGCCTTAAGGTAAGCTTAAAAAATTGTGAGGACTTCAAAATCATAAACTATGCCCAATTACCAGCTGTCCCTATCAAACCCAACAAAAAATTAAATATCTTAATCGCTGGAGTACTCGGTCTATTTGTGGGCGTATTCGTGGCCTTCTTCCTCGAATTCTGGCAAAAAGGAAAATAAAGCAATAAATGAAAACAACACAAAAAATATCTATATTCATCTGTTTAATAATACTTTTATTGGGCCTGGCCAGTAACAGTATATTCACTGTTGGAACCCTGGGGGTCTTCGCCCAAAGCACCGATTCTCCAAAAACCGTTCCCTGCACTGTACTGGTGGAACTTTTTGTTCAAGGAAGCTGCTCTACTTGTCCCACTGCTGAATTCTGTCTGGAAGACTTGGCTTGGGAATATGGCACTTCCAAATTTATTCTGGTACAGGAACACCTCTGGGGAGACGGTTACGATACCGCGGAGACCAATGCCCGCTATGACTGGTATGTTGGTGATGGTAAAAGAGGTACCCCTGATGTATTTATCGATGGCTTAACTAAAAGGTTTCAGGGCTTGTTCTGTGATTGCGTTGAAGTAAATTATGAATGCTATAAAGATGCTATTGATGAAGAGCTTACTCGACCATCCCTTCTTGAACTCTCTGCGCTTAAAACCCCTCACCCTAACCCTCTCCCTCAAGGGGAGAGGGGAAAAGACGAAGAATCTCCTCAAGAGGTAGAAGAGCCGAAGGGAGAGGATAAAAAAGGAGAGTTAATAGAAGAAAAAATATTAAATATAATTATTGAAGGAACAGTAAAAAATATAAGCGATATATCCCTAAAAGATTTAGCGGTCTGCGGAATGGTGGGTAAAGAAAAAAATGAGGTCGGTCTGTATTTCTATATACAGGATATATTCCCTTTCCAGAATGTGCCCCTACTCTTACCTGGAGCTACCTTTAACTTTAAATTTATTCCCGAAATA
>JBBRDV010000146.1:0-3159 GCA_038203565.1 Atribacterota bacterium | reverse complement strand
TAACCCAAAAGTAGTGGATTATTGTATAGAAAACAGCATTCCCATAACTCCTGGCATAAATAATCCCACCCAGATTGAGATGGCTTTGGAGAGAGAAATTGAGGTAGTAAAATTTTTTCCTGCTGAAGCATCAGGAGGATTAGCACTCCTTACATCTATGTCGGCACCTTATTCCGGGGTAAAGTTTATTCCCACCGGAGGGATCAACCTGAATAACTTAACTTCTTACCTGTCTAACCAAAAAGTACATGCCTGTGGAGGTAGTTGGATGGTAAAGGATGACCTTATTTCTTCGGGCAATTTTAATGAGATTACCAGACTTACAAAAGAAGCGGTTGCTATAATGCTCGGTTTTGAATTGGCCCACCTGGGGATAAATGAGGAAGATGAAGATAAAGCCCTTAATTCTGCCAACCTACTATCACACCTTTTTTATTTACCTATAAAGGAGGGAACAAGTTCTATTTTTGCCGGCCCAGCTTTTGAGATTATTAAAAACAGATACCCGGGTGAACATGGTCATATTGCCATAGCCACTCACAATATACATAGAGCTATAGCTTATTTGAAAATGAAAGGCATTTCCATTCTTCCCGAGACCGCAAAAGAAGATAAAGGTAAACTGAAAGCAGTTTACCTAGATCAAGAAGTATCCGGATTTGCCATTCATCTTTTGCAAAAATAGTTTTTAAAATGGAGGAGACCATGAAAAAATACATTACTTTTGGTGAAATCATGTTGCGGCTTAAACCACCCAACTGGGACAGGTTTTTTCAGAGCCCTCTTTTAGAAGCTACCTTTGGAGGAGGGGAGGCAAATGTAGCGGTGGGTTTATCCCGATTTGGCTTGAATGTAGCCTATGTTTCTGTTATCCCCGATAACTCAATTGGAGATGCCTGTATTGGAGAATTAAGAAGGCAGGGTGTAGATACTTCGCTTATCCTAAGAAAAGGAAACCGATTGGGTATCTACTTTTTGGAGGCCGGAGCTAACCAAAGACCTTCCGTGGTTATTTACGATCGTTCGTATTCAGCTATTGCTGAGGCAAGCCCAGGGGATATTAATTGGGAAAAGGTATTTGCTGGAGCGAGCTGGTTTCATCTTTCTGGTATTACTCCGGCTATTTCCCTTTCAGCCTCCGAACTTTCTTTGGAAGCAGTCAAAAAAGCGAAAGAAAAAGGCATCACTATTTCCTGTGATCTTAACTTTAGAAAAAATTTATGGCAATATGGCCAGTCTGCTCCCGAGGTAATGACCGAGCTAGCCAAATATGTGGATATTGCCCTAGGGAATGAAGAAGACTGTCAAAAATCTCTGGGAATTAAAGTGGAGATAGATGTAGAGTCCGGTGAACTTCAAATACAGCAATATAAAGAATTAACTGATAAAGTTCTTAGTTTATATCCCCATCTCCAGAAAATTGCTCTCACCTTAAGGGAAAGTCATTCTGCAGATTATAACGGATGGTCAGCAGTACTTAATAATCGAAGGGAATTTCTTATTTCCAAAAAATATGAAATTCATAATATTGTAGATAGAGTAGGAGGAGGAGATGCTTTTGCGGCAGGCTTAATTTATGGTATTAACAACTTACCGAATGATAGAGAAGCTCTTGAATTTGCCGTAGCAGCCTCTTGCCTTAAGCATTCTATTCCTGGCGATCTACCTTTAATTTCAGTGAAGGAAGTAAAAAGCTTGGCTGGAGGAGCAGCATCAGGTAGAGTGCAAAGGTAGTAGTTTTGCTAAATTTAAAGGATAGCAAAATTTCTTAAAAATGCTTGAAAAAATTTTTCATGAAAGGAATATTAAGATAGAAAAATGGCTAAAATAATACTTATTACTGGTGCAAGTACAGGTTTGGGAGCAGCAACTGCTAGATTATTGGCTCCCCAAAATAAAATCATTGTGCATTATTATAGTTCTAAAGAGGCAGCTGAGAAAGTTGCAAAAGATATTGAGGAAAGTGGTGGAGAAGCTTTTCTTGTTCAAGAGGATTTAACTTCTGAAGAGGCTTGTATAAGATTGGTTAGAGAGGTTGCTAATAGATATTCTAAACTTGATATTTTAATTAATAATGCTGGAGGGTTGATTCGTAGGCAAGCCGCACAAGAATTAGAATGGAAACTGATGTTAGAAACATTTTCTTTAAATACATTTTCTGCTATGAAGATATCATCTCTTTGTATACCTTTACTTAAAAAAGGAGAAGATCCAAATATTATTAATATAAGTTCTATTGCAGTACGCCATGGAGCTCCTTCAGCAACAATTTATGGGGCTTGTAAGGGGGCGATTGATTCTTTTACTAGAGGATTAGCCAATGAATTAGCTCCTGAAATTAGAGTAAATGCGGTAGCTCCAGGAGTAATAGATACTCCATTTCATAAAAAAGTGTCAACCCCGGAGAAGATGAAAACATTTAAGGAAGTTACCCCTATTAAAAGGATAGGAGAAGCAGTCCATATTGCAAAAACAATAAAATTTTTAGTTGAAAATGATTTTATTACAGGAGAAACTATTGATGTGAATGGTGGTTTGTTTATGAGATAAATAAGAATTAAAAAAAACAATTATTATTTCTATTGGGGGCAAGTTTCCTAAAGATAGAACTTGATTAATCTTAATTCTTTTTTAAGATATTTTTAATTATAAGAAGGGCAAATGATACGAATAGATTTGAAATTTGCGGGATATTTCCGCAAATTTATAAAAGAAGAAAAAGAATATATTAAAATTTCTTTAGAAAATCCTTCTACTGTTAGAGACATCCTTATGAATTTTGATATAGATTTTAGAAAAATTAAAGTTAAACCCATAATAATAGTAAATGGACACGTTTATAGTCTTGATTATGTTGTAAAAGATGGAGATGAGGTTATTCTAATAAATATGCTATCCGGTGGTTAAATCATTTTTATAAAAATTTAAGATAATTTTTAAAATGTATTACTTCATAATTAAAATAAATAAACTATTGTATTATTCCCCTTTTCATTTTCGCTTCGTATCCTATTCTTCATTTGAAGAGATATATTCTATACTATGGTCAATAGCTGACTTTATTTTCTCAATCTCCATCTCTTGTACTTTTTGAGAAAAAGGTTCAAAGGAAATATTTCCTGCATAGCCAAGTTTGAGGAGTAATGCTATCTGTTCCTT
>JBBRDV010000145.1:0-3180 GCA_038203565.1 Atribacterota bacterium | reverse complement strand
TTTCAAAAGAAAGCTCTGTATAATGCGTATAACGCATTTCTTTGAGGTCCTTAAGGTAAAACCCTATCTTCTTCTAAAAAAACACTGTGAGGAGCGTTATAAGCGTTATATTAGATAAAGCTCAAAAGGCTTATATTATAAGGGTTTCCGAGAGCTCAAAAATAAAATAATTAACAGATTATTATATAATGGAATAGAAACAACCATCCCCGGTGTTCTCATTATTTCTTCACAGGGTGTATAATATCTATCTCTACCTCTATTCTAACCGGATAGAGGTGATAAGTCCTGGTGGGCTATTTAAATTAAAGTATGAAGAACTTGGAAAAAGGTAAGTTTACCTTATCACAGTGACCCGTACCCTGTTTTATTTGACATCCCAAATCTTTTACAGTATAATTTTATTAAGTTCACATCCTGAACGTAATAATTTTATTTCCTTATAAATTTAAAGGAAAACTTATGTATGCTTAATTTAAAGCTTGCAACTTATGTTTTAACTTGCATCTTGCATTTTATATTTTAAAACTTGAAACCCGCAACTCATAACTTGTCTTTTTATCTTGTAAATTATATTAATCTGTTTTATTAAATATCAAGAGGTGGATGTCTTTTGATGAATCCTAACCCAAGCATAAGCCTAAAAAAATTTACCTGGGATTATCCAGATAAAACTTTCTCTGAAGAAAAATTCTTAAACTCTCCTGAATTAATTTCCCGAATTTTAAAATATGGAAATATTTATGAATGGGTTTGGCTCACCCACAAATTAAATAAAAAAGGTATAAAAAATTTTCTAAAAACTTCTGGTTATAAACTTGATGAGAGAACTTTTAACTGGTGGAGGATTTATTGTGGATTTAACGATACTTTCCAAAGAGCAAATAGAGATATTGGAAACATTAAAAAAATCAATCCTATTAAATAGTCCCTTTTATCTTGCCGGCGGAACAGGACTTGCTTTAATATTGGCTCACCGGAAATCTATTGATTTTGATTTTTTCTCTAAAGCAGATTTTTCTCCTGAAAAGATGTTAGAGCAGCTAAGAAAAAATATTAAAGAAAATCAAATGTCTTTGGCAGAAATGAAAGAAGATACTCTAATTGTCTTTTTGAAAAACGTTCAAGCTTCTTTTTTCTACTACAACTATCCTTTAATAAAGCCAGTAATCCAAAAAAATGGTTTAAGTGTTGCTTCAGTAGAAGATATTTCTGCTATGAAAGTGATTTCCCTTATTCAACGAGGACTAAAAAAAGATTTTGTTGACCTTTGGGTTATAATCAGACAAACAAAATATTCTCTTAAAGATATATTCTCTTTTTGCAAAGAGAAATACGGTTCTGCTTTCTCGGAATCTATAGCTATAAAAGCTCTGACCTATTTCCAAGATGCTGAAGAGGAAGAGACGCCCGAAGGGATAAAATATAAATTTTCTTGGGATGATATTAAAAGAGATCTCATAACTTTCACCCGCGAATATTTCAACCAATACTTATAATAACGTATCTTGAAACTTGTATTTCGCATTTTTTATTTTGTTTCTTAACTCGAAACTCGCAACTCGCAACTTGTTTTTTTGTCTTACATCTTTTAATCTTGTATTTTTATTAACTGTAAACTAAAAACTATAAACTATAAACTGGTCGACCGAAGGGAGACCCCCATGTCCGACTACAAAAAACTAAAAGTCTGGGAAGATGCCCATCAATTTACCATTGATATTTACAATACTACTCAAAAATTTCCCAATAACGAACAATACGGACTGACTTCTCAAATCAGAAGATCAGCATCATCTATCCCTACTAACATCGTCGAAGGTTGTGGACAAATAGATAACGGAAACTTAATCCGATTCTTAGGCATATCCAAAGGCTCCGCCTTTGAAGTAGAATACCAATTACTACTTGCTAAAGATTTAAACTATATAACCAACGAAGAATATAAATTTCTAATGGCAAAAATTCAATCTATTATTCATATGTTAATTGCTTTAATAAAATCTTTAAAAAACTTGAAACCCGTAACCCGCAACCTGCAACAAGACGACCGAAGGGAGTCTTAAAATGTCCAAATCCGAACTTGACACCCTATTAGAAATAAAGAAAAATCCATCAACAACTCAAAGATTGCTATCTCACAATTTAAACATCTCTTTAGGTCTAACCAATTCTATCTTAAAGAATTTAATTAGCCGTGGCCTAATCAAAGCGAAAAAAGAAACCGGAAGAAAGTTCCTATACATTATTACTCATCAAGGTATGGTTAATGTCAGCCGTTTGATGTATAGCCGTTTCCAGGAAACCCTTCATTATTACCATTACACTAAGGACCTACTTACTGCTTACTTAATGAAACTCTACCAACAAGGAGAAGAAACGGTAAATATTTATGGCACTGGTCAGCTTGCCGAGATCACCTACTATGCTGGAATAAATACTCCTCTAAAACTAAATGCTATTATAACTGATGATCCATCTAAAAAGAAATTCTTGGGTCACGAAGTTCTAACCCTTTCTGATTTTATCGAAAAATATTCTAAAGCGCTTTCTGAAAAATCTCAGAAAGAATTGGTAATTATATCAACTGTCAGTTTGGATAAACTCCAGCAAGAAATAAAAAAACATAAAAATATTAAAGACAATCTAAAAATTATTAACCTTGAAGATATTTTAAAAAATTCTTAACTTGCAACTCGACTATCCTAAAAAATCTATAGTAGGACAGGCGTCTCGCCTGTCTAAAACGTCATTGCGAGTGAGCGAAGCGACGAAGCAATCTCTACTTGCAACTTGTAACTAAGCGACTGAAGGGAGTGAACAAAATGAATATATGTATTGTGGGTACCGGCTACGTTAGTAGTTAGTCGTTGGTCGTTAGTATTTAGTGAGAAAAAGATAAAGAGAAAAGTAAGTTACCAGATAGAAAGATAGTATAAATAGTAAAGTTCTATAAACCAAAATGTTCAGTAATCACTTGGTTTATTTTGTTTATAATTTCCTTGTCTTCAATATTTCCTATTTTATTTATTAACCTTCTTTTATCTATACTTCTAAGTTGTATAATCATTATCTTGGAATTTTCGTGTAAGTCTGCCGTGTTCTTTGGAATATATATATCGAAAGGGTATACCTTATTTGTTTTGGAAGATAAGGGAGCAACAGTAATTAAGGGCGAAT
>JBBRDV010000144.1:0-3236 GCA_038203565.1 Atribacterota bacterium | reverse complement strand
GTAGATATAAAGATTTATCTACCTGAGGAATGCCCTTTATGCAAAAAAGGAATTCCGGCAGTTAAACCAGGGAGTCGAGAGCTTTAGAATTAAAAAAATTTTTAAAAAAATTTGACAAGAGTGGAATTTTAATATATTATATTCTTTAATATTAAAAAAGAATAATTTAACGAGGAAAGTAAGTTGTCTTTTAAATTAAAAAGAGAAAGATAAATTGGGTGAAAGTATCTTAAAAAAGATGACCGAAAAGAGAGCCTCAATAATAATAGGTTGGTTACCTTTAAAAACTTCTAATGAGTGGGGTAAATAATTTATCCAATCCCGGGTGGTACCGCGAGATTTCATCTCGTCCTTTTATGATAATGAAGATTATCAAGTGGACGGGATTTTTTGTTTTCAGAGAGGGATTATTATTTACTCAACCCGGGTGGCACCACGGGAAATTTTATTTCTCTCGTCCCTTATGATAATCAACAAAAAGATCATCAGGGACGGGATTTTTTTATTTTATGTTCAGATGAGGTGAAAATAGAATGAAAAAAATAAAGGTAAGCGTAATTGGTTCAACCGGTTATGCAGGGAAAGAATTAGTAAAAATATTAATGAATCATCAAAAGGTGGAATTGGTTCATCTGGTTTCTTCCAGTTATGCAGGAAAAAATATAGCGGAAATATTTCCTGAATTCCTGAATAAATTAGATAAAAAACTTATAAATTTTAATTTGGATATAGTATCACAAGATTCGGATCTGGTATTTACTGCTCTTCCCCATACAGTCTCTATGGATATGGTTCCTGAATTATTAAAAAAAGGTGTTAAGATAGTTGATTTAAGTGCGGATTACCGTATAAAGGATTCTACGGTGTATCAGGAATGGTACAAGAAAGAGCTCAACCAAATTAGTAAGGAGCTGTTACTTGAAGCAGTTTACGGTCTTCCAGAAATTTACCTGGATAAAATAAAAGATGCCTCATTGGTAGCTAACCCTGGCTGTTATCCGACCAGCGTAATTTTAGGGATCGCCCCTTTATTAAAACATCACTTTGTAGAACCAGTGGGGATTATTATTGATTCTAAATCGGGGACTACTGGGGCAGGGAGAAAATTGTCTTTAGGTCTTCATTTTGCGGAGTGTAATGAAAATTTTAAAGCTTATAAGATTGTCAGGCATAATCATATTCCGGAGATCGAGCAGGAGTTATCTTCTATCTATTTTGGTGAAAACAATAATGATAATGAGTATCAAAATGGTGAGATAAAAATTTCTTTTACTCCTCATCTTCTTCCGATTAATAGAGGAATTTTATCCACCTGTTATTTAAGTTTAAGGGGTTCTAAAAAAGAAGAGGAAGTTTTGGAGATTTATCAAAAATATTATCATAAAGCACCTTTTGTGCGAATCTTTGAACCCCCTAATTTGCCAGAGATAAAATTTGTAGCAGGAACGAATTATTGTGACATCGGGTTTGTAATAGACAAAAGAGTGGGTAAGATTAAAGTAATTTCAGTGATAGATAATTTACTTAAAGGAGCAGCGGGGCAGGCGGTACAGAATATGAATATTATGTCTGGTTTCCCTGAGACCTGTGGGCTGGTATAAATTAGAGGTGAAAGGAGTTAAAAATGATGAAAGATGTTTTAGATAAAGAAGATTTTCAGGTTGTTAAAGGAGGAATAACTTACCCTAAAGGTATAAAAGCATCTGGAGTAAAATGCGGAATAAGATTCAATAAAAAAGATTTGGCCTTAATTTATTCGGAGAAAGTAGCTGATGCCTGGGGAACATTCACTACCAATAAATTTAAGGCTGCTCCCTTGGTGGTTACCGAGAAAAATTTATCTCTATCGGGAGGTAAATTGCAAGCGGTGTTAATAAATAGCGGGATAGCCAATGCCTGTACCGGAGAGAAAGGCTTGAAAGACGCCTGGGAAACGGCCGACTATGTTTCTCAGGGTTTGAAGATTAAAAAAGAACATGTGGCGGTGACCTCGACCGGTAAGATTGGAGAATTTCTCCCTTTAGATAAGATAAAGGCTGGAGTAGTAAAGGTCATTTCCTGTTTGGATTATGCCGGAGGAGCAGAGGCAGCAGAAGCGATTTTAACTACTGACACTAAAAAGAAAGAAATTGCAGTTAATTTTAAATTAAACGGGGAAGAAGTGAGAATCGGAGGAATGGCAAAAGGTTCAGGGATGATTCATCCTAATATGGCGACTATGTTAGGATTTATTACCAGCGATATTTCCATTAAAGGAGAGTTACTCCAAGAAGCGCTAAAGAAGGTAGTGGAAAAAACCTTCAATATGATTAGTGTAGACGGTGATACCAGCACTAATGATATGGTATTACTTATGGCCAATGGCTTGGCCGGGAATAAATTAATCGATAAAAAGGATGTTGATTATTATAAATTTTTAAATGCCTTACAACATGTTGCCGAATATTTAGCCAAGTGTATTGCCAAAGATGGAGAGGGAGCTACCAAGATGATTGAAGTAGAAGTGAAAAATGCAGTATCTTTCGGGGAGGCCAGGAAAGTTGCCAAAGCAGTAATTAATTCCCCCTTGGTAAAGACAGCAATTTTTGGGAAAGACCCAAATTGGGGAAGGATTTTAGCAGCAGTGGGATACTCCGGGGCAGAGTTTATGCCAGATAAAGTTGACCTTTATTTAAAAGAAAAGATAGTTGAGAATGGCCAACCTTTGACGTTTTCAAGACAAAAATTGCACGAATATTTAGAATCTTCTGATGAAATTAAAATTATAATTGACCTTAAGATGGGAGAGGTAAATGCTACTGCCTGGGGATGTGACCTAACCTATGGCTATGTGAAGATAAATACTAAGTACAATTAGTACAGTGATAAATGGAGTACAGTCGGAAAATTGGGGAATTGGTAAATTGATCAATTGGCCAATTAAAAAGGAGTGTGATAGATAGTGAAAGAAGATATAGATAACCATGGGGAAATTCTTTTAGAAGCTCTCCCTTATATTAAAAAATTCTGGGATAAAATAGTGGTTATAAAATACGGTGGCAGTGCCATGAAGAATAAAGCATTAGAAAAACAAATTATAAAAGACATTATTCTTCTGAAATATGTGGGGATGAAGCCGGTGATTATTCATGGCGGAGGACCGGAGATCTCTATAGAAATGGAAAAGAGGAATATGATTCCCCAATTTCTTAATGGATTAAGAGTAACCGATGAAGAGACGATGGAGATAACTGAAA
>JBBRDV010000143.1:0-3248 GCA_038203565.1 Atribacterota bacterium | reverse complement strand
TGACTAAAAACTTCGCAGCTCTCGGATTCAAAGCAAAAATGGTGATTGATGCGAGTACCAAACTACCGTTAGAGGTCATGTTAACACCAAAAGAATAGGATGAAAACACCCCTTCTAATTATTTCGAAACCAATCATTTTTCGGAGTAATAACTTCAGCATTTCTATCTTTTAACCTATAAACTTGGTTCGTTCTTTTAAAAGTATAAAAATAATATTGAAAAAGACTGTTAATTTAAAATATTTAAAAAGGGGAAGTTAGAAAAATATGATTTATAAAGTTTTAGGAAAAACAGGATTAAAAGTATCTGTTATTGGCTTTGGTGCTTCTCCTTTAGGAGCAGAATTTGGTTCTATGGAATTAATTATTTCGATGTTTCTCCTTATTATGGAAGAACCTTAGCAGAAAAACGATTGGGTGAATTTTTAAAGAGAAAGAGAGATCGGATTATTCTGGCCACTAAAGTAGGTCGATACGGTACCTCTCTTCCTGATGGATTCGATTTTTCTGCCCAGAGAGTTATAAAATCAGTTGAGGAGAGTCTCCAACGTCTAAAAACTGATTATATTGATGTATTTCAAATTCATGATATAGAATTTGGGAAAAAGAAGCAGATTATAGAAGAAACCTTACCAGCTATGTTTAAACTAAAAAGACAGGGAAAGATTCGCTTTGTCGGAATTACTGGTTATCCCTTAACACCACTTAAAGAGATAGTGGAAACTCAGGAGATTGATACTGTTCTTAGCTATTGTCGTTATAATTTACTGGATACTACTATGGATGATATTTTAACTCCAGTAGTAAAAAAGAAAAGTATAGGTTTGATTAATGCATCACCTTTGCATATGCGTATTCTTACTGAAAAAGGAGCACCAGATTGGCATCCAGCTCCGGAAAAAGTATTAAAAGGGGCAAAGGAAGCTATACAATTTTGTCAAGAAAGAAAGGTGAATATTTCTGATTTAGCTTTACAATTTGCTTTCTCGCATAAATATGTGGCTATAACTTTAGTTGGCATGAGTAAAGTTAGGCATGTAAAAGCCAATCTTAATAATGTAGGAGTAAAACCAGATCCTGATTTGCTAAAAAAAATTAGAGAAATAATCAAGCGGGTAACTAATATTTACTGGAAAGAAGGTCTACCCGAAAATAATGATCCCGGAGCTACAGAAAAGCGAACTCAAGGATTACAACCCAATAAAAAGAAAAAATAGAATAATTAAAACTAAAGGAAGTGGAATGATGGACGAAAAGAAGAAGACATTTAGAATAGATGCCCATCAACATTTTTGGATTTATAATCAGGAGGAATATAAATGGATTGATGCATCTATGGATAAATTACAGCGAAATTTTCTCCCTCCTCATTTAAATAAAGAATTTAAAAAAAACGGTATTGATTTTTGTGTGTCGGTGCAAGCTCGGCAGACCTTACAAGAGACTAAATGGCTTTTAGAATTAGTCCAAAATAATTCGTTTATTAAAGGAATAGTGGGATGGGTTGATCTTAAAAGTAGTCCCGTGGAACAAGATTTAGAAAAATTTGCTGCCTATAAGAAATTCAAAGGAATTCGGCATGTCTTGCAGGATGAAGATGATGATCGCTATATGCTTCGACCAGATTTTAAAAAAGGAATAAGTCAATTAGAAAAATATGGCCTTACTTATGATATATTAATCTATCCCCGACACATTAAATACGCTTGTGCCTTAGTTAGTGAATTTCCTCGCCAAAAATTTATAGTAGCTCATCTGGCCAAACCCTTAATTAAAGAAGGCAAAATTGAACTATGGAAGAAAGATATACGGGAATTAGCCAAAGCAGATAATGTGTTTTGTTAATTAAGTGGTATGGTTACAGAGGCTAATTGGGACAGCTGGAAGCAAGAAGATTTTATACCTTTTATGGAAATTATATTAAAAGCTTTTGGCCCTAATCGACTTTTATTTGGTAGTGATTGACCAGTCTGTACGGTAGCCGCAAAATATGAGCAAGTTTTAAGAATTGTGACTGATTTTATTAGTTCTCTTTCACCGGTGGAACAAAGCCACATTATGGGGCAAAATGCTATAAATTTTTATAATTTAGAGGTGTAAGAATTTACAATATGAAAGCAGTAAAAATTATAAAACCGGGTGTAGTAAAGTTAGTGGAGCTAAACAAACCTAAGGTAGGCGCTGAGGAAATTCTGATAAGATTAAAAGCCTTAGGCCTTTGTGTTAGTGATCTTAAAACTTATCGGGGGCAAAATCAGGAAGATAATAACTGAAGCTTTTGAAACTGATATAACGCCTCTTTTATTTAAAGTAAGGGAAGAGATGGGGGTCCCTTTAAATCCTCTGGAATTTTTTAGAGAGAGTGGGTATTTGGAGAAGATTTAAAGGCAAAGGTAAATTAACTTCAAAGAATGATTGAAATAACAGCCTTTGGAGATATTTTAAAAAGTTTTAAAAATTATAAAAATATTAATTATTTTATAAAAAATAACCAAAAAGTATTTACATGTAAAAATATGTTAAAATGTTAAAAAAGTAAAATATATTGTCAGAAAAATAATATTAAGGAGGTAAAAAGGAAGATGGACGTTTATACGGATGCATTGGGAATGATTGAAAAAAAAGAGGTTTTGCGGCGATGGTGGAGGCAGTAGATGCTATTGTGAAAGCAGCCAGGGTAAATTTGGTGGTAGATACAATGCTGCTATTGTGCGTGGCGATGTATACAGTCGTTCGTGCTGCCTTGTGTTTTCTAAAAGCCGTTATTAACAATAATGAAAATGTTTTAACTTGAGTGGTCAATTACAACCTTTAGATGAATTACAAGAAAAAGTAACACTCTATCTGAAAACTACTTTTACTGGCAGAAGACATTGAAAAAGAGTTAATAGAAATAGTATCTATAGAGAAAAATCAATAAAAATATGAAAAAAGAGGTTTAAAATTATGGATATAGATAAGATGAATAAAAAAAAATTAATAGATAAAATTAGTAATGGAACAAAATTAAAGCTAAAAAAAACAATTGTTTCTAGTAATCTTTCTTTTAAATCTGATTTAGGTAATAAGACTTTAGAGGGCACTTCAGTGGGCTGCAAAATACAAATTAACACACCTTCTGACTTGGCACCTTATATTGACCATACCTTATTAAAGCCTGACGCAACAGAAGCTCAAATAAAAGAATTATGCGAAGAAGCCGTTCAGTATGGTTTTTGTACAGTTTGTATCAATCCTTTCTGGGTAGC
>JBBRDV010000142.1:0-3327 GCA_038203565.1 Atribacterota bacterium | reverse complement strand
ATGGCTCCCCTTATTTCAGCATTTGCTCTTAAATTTACTTCATTTGAATTTTTCTTATTGGCTTTCTTTGGTATTATTATTAGCGGGACTTTGACTAGCCATGACCTAGCGTATAAAGGTTGGATTGCCGGCTTTTTAGGGTTATTCATGGCTTGTGTGGGAAGAGATCAACTTCAGTTTTATCCTCGATTTACTTTTGGACTTTATGAATTAGACGGGGGACTTGAGGTTGTACCGGTTCTTATTGGAGCATTTGGTATCCCCCAGATTATTCAAGTATTAAAGGATAAAGTAGTATGCGGAGAAGCAAAACAATTTCAAAGGATTTTACCAGAGTTTGCTGAAATTTTTCATCATTTTACCGATATTATACGTTCAGCTTTGATTGGCGTTGGTATTGGAGCAATTCCGGGGATAGGTGAAGATATTGCCGCTTGGGTATCTTATGGGGCGGCTAAAAATTCTTCTAAACATCCTGAGAGATTTGGAAAAGGCGAGATCTCGGGAGTAATATCTGCTGAAACTGCTAACAATGCTTGCATTGGGGGAGCTATAATACCTCTTTTAAGTCTTGGTGTCCCAGGAAGCCCTCCTGCAGCTATGCTTTTGGGCGCATTAATGCTTCATGGAATTCAGCCAGGCCCTATGCTGACTTTTGATCATCCCCTTTTTATATTTCAGGTTGCAGCCATACTTTTATTAGCTTCCTTTGCAATGTGGATAACTGGCATGTTGTTGGCTAAACAAGTGATAAAAGTGTTAAGAATTCCACTTCCCGTTTTTATGCCTATTATCGCTGTACTATGTGTAATAGGTTCATATTCTTTAGGTTTACAGATCTTTAATCTCTATTTGATGGTTCCTGTCGGGATTTTAGCTTATTTCTTAACTGAAATGGAATATCCTATCGCGCCGTTGGTTATTGGAGTTATTTTAGGACCCATGGCTGATGCAAATTTAAGGAGGGCTCTCATGGTTTCTAAAGGAAGTTTTTTGCCCATGTTTACAAGACCGGTATCTTTAATTTTAGTCTTAATCATTTTGTTTATGGTAGTTAGTCAGATTTCATGGTTTAAAATATTTATCAATAGATTATCAAATAAAATGTTTACGAGAAAAGTAAGTAAGAAAAATTCTTAGCAAAATATTCTATACTAAAAGAAAGTGAAAATATAATTTATGAATAAAAAAATTATTTTAGCTTTGGCTCCAACCGGTGGGTGGGGGAAAGATTATAATAATCCTCTCGAACCGGAAGAAATTGCCAAGCAAGTTATTGCATGTACAAAAGAAGGTGTGTCTTTAGTTCATCTTCATTCCCGAAACAGCAAAGGGGAATTGACTACAGATTTAACCAATTTCTCAAAGACAATTGAGCAAATTACCAATAAATGCGGTGTAATCATTGAAGCCTCCACCGGAGGACTTTCCAGTTTAACACCTCAGGAAAGAGCATTCCCTCTTCAGAATGAAAAAGTAGAACTAGGTTCGTTAAACATGGGTTCTTTAAATTTTCTTGATAAAGTATATATAAATACAGTACCCTATATTCGATATTGGTTACAAAGCATGATAAAAAATGGGGTAAAGCCATCTATGGAGATATTCGACACTTCCAATATTGCCATTTCCAACCTTTTTATTAAGGAAGGCTTGGTTGAACCACAATATAATTTTAATTTTATTTTTAATTATAAATGGGGCATGTCCTTTTCAATTTCAATTCTTGAACTTTTAAAATCTATAATTCCCAAAGAAAGCATATGGGGCGCTGTGTTTGGAGAAAGTAGAAATTTTTCGTCTCATTTACAGGCTTGTCTTCAGGGGGCAACCATGATTAGAGTAGGTTTTGAAGACTCTAAGATCTGTAATAATAAGAAAGCAGAGACCAATCTTGAGTTAGTAAAAGAGATTCGAAGAGAATTGGAAATATCAGGTTTTGAGTTGGCTGATCCAGAAGAAACAAGAAAGTTACTGGGGATAATATAATTTATTACTACTTTTTAACCATTGTTTTATTAACTCAAAGATAGGTATTTACCCATAGACCCCCCCTTTTTTTATAATGAAAATATATTCTTTTCTATAAATTTCCAGGTTTTTAAGTAATCCTCTCCCGATATTAATTTATTAAATTCTTTTCTGTTTAAGTTGTTTAAAAGCTTACATAATTTGTTGGTAATGCGGGCATTAGCTTCAAAGGTACCTTTAATATCCCATCGGGTAGGAGATGTATCAGAAGTTATATAATCATTATAATTATATTCTTGCAGATAATAAAGGAATTCAACATAATCCAAGAAGTGTTTAGTCCCTACAAAATAATCCCAATCCCATTGACCGTTGTTATCATTAATATGAATATAATAGCGAAATGGGCTTTCAGCAATTAAAGAAACTACTTCTGCTGGATTTTCATTGCCGAACATTACCGAATGTCCGAAATCAATGGTTACTCCCATCTCTTTATTTCCAATCTCATTAAGCAAGCATAGAGTTTTAGCTGCGGTATCTATAAAACATCTCCCTCTGGTCTCAGCTGGTTTGTATTCTATAAAAAGAGGAATTTCAGGAAGATAATTTCCTGATTCACCAAAGGCATCAATCAGGTATTTCCAGGATTGTGCATAATTACAATTAAAGTTAAACTCATATCCATCTCCTAATGGACAACAGGTTACTTTATTTGCTCCAACTTTCTTGGCGAAGTCTTTCCCATCTTTAATAAATTGTATTGCCTTGGCGCGAATCTCTTTTTTGTTCGAAGTTAAACCTCCGTTTTTGAATTCAGGTTCTGCTTTTACATTTACATTGATAGCAGCAATATTTATTTTATATTCGTATGTTAAAGTCTTAAGCTCATCCGAGTTACTAACTTCATAAGGAAAAACTAATTCCATGCCATCCATTCCCTCTATTTCAGATACTATTTTGAATCGTTCTTCCAAAGTTTTCTCCTCATTATATTCATGGAAACGATCTTTTGTTTTGCTTAAGAAACTACTGATTACTGCTTGCTTTACAGGATAATTCATAATTATTTACCCCCCCTTTTTTTTGCAAATAAGTTCTTTTACTTTATTAAAAATATGTTTTTTAGATATGCCATATTTGTCAATAATTTTATAATAATTTCCACTTTCAGCAAAGGTATCATTAAGACCCAGGTTATCAAAAAGAACTGGTTTATTTTTTAAACAAAAGTTGGAAAGTTCATAACCAAGACCATTTCTTTTCTGATGATCTTCTACCACGAGCAAGGCTTCTGTTTTGGAAATAGAATTAAGAAGATTTTTTTTATCGAAGGGTTTAATAGAATACATATCA
>JBBRDV010000141.1:0-3353 GCA_038203565.1 Atribacterota bacterium | reverse complement strand
GAAGAAATACATATTTTACCTGCTCCAATTGCATACGCCAAAGCACCCGAAGCGGATTGCTGTGGATCCAAATATGGAGTTATGTACATATCGATAATTTTTAACCATACTACCAGTTCTTTTAAAGACACATATTTATTTATAAATTTAACATTTTCTTGTAAATCATACTGCTTTATTTTTCCCTTTAAAAATTTTCTATATTTTTCTCCTTCTGTTTTTAATATAACCGGATGGGTCTGACCAATGATTAAATACAAAACATTATCGAATTGCTCCTTTATTTTTATTAAAGCTTCTATCGTATATTCAAGTCCTTTGCTTGCCGATAGAAGATTTATATTCCCCAGGATTATCCTATCCTTAAATCTCTTTATCTTTTTATATTCAGCAGTAGCTTCCAGAGGTATATCAGGAACACCGTGGGGGATAATTTCTATTTTTTCTTTTGGACAATTATAATTTTTTATAAGCTTCTGCAAACTTCCGGGCATCATAGCTATTACTTTTTCTGCAAATTTGAGCACATCTTTTAAAACCAAGCCATATCCTTTGCTAGCATGGTCAGGAATTGTATGAGTGGTTACAATTAGAGGTTTTTTTATCAATTCTATCAATTTAATAATATATTCTCCAAAGTCACCGCCATATAATCCGAATTCATGTTCTAGAACAACTATATCTGTTTTAGATTTATTAATATGATCAGCAGCTTTAATATAGGAATCAATTTTGTATTGGTTAATTTTAAATTTAACTTCTGGGGGATAATCAATTTTATCTTCCGGTTTAATTAATGCCACAATTTCAGATTTAGAGTATGGATTTATAAGGTTAATAGCTCGAGTTAAATCTTTTGTGTAGGTAGCAATTCCACATTTTCTTGGGATATATGAGGATATAAATGTACTATTAATATTTTTATTTTTTTTTCTTAAAATTTTCTTGAGCTTGTCCGAAATAATACCTCCTGGAGATTTTTTTAGAAATCCGAGGGCAAATCTATTTCTTCCCCTGCTATTTTTTGAAGTCTTGCAAGTCTATATGCTTTTTTATATTTTTTAGCAACTATTTCCCAGGATACAACTTCTTTTAAATATTTTTTAAGATTTTCAGAGAGTTCTTTTCTTAAATTTTTATCACAGGCCAACCTAATCACTTTCTCTTTTAGCATTTGCTTATTTGTAAACAATAATCCGCCTTCACTCTCCAGGGTTTGGGCTGTCAATCCTTCCAAGGGAGCTGTGGTTATATAAGGTTTATTTAAAGCAATAATTCTGGCCAGTGTTCCTGACTGTGTTTCATCCACTGTTGGCAATACGATAAAATTACAAATTGCCATTACTTTATAGTAAATTTCTCCTCTTGGAATAAATTCATAATAATGTGCCATACCTTCCTTTCCCAAAATTTCTAAGCTTTTTTTATAATTATTATAATCTAGCAGATGGGCTTTATCTCTCATGGTGCCGGCAGCAAGTAAATCCCAGTCCTCACCGGTTCTGTTTTTTATCTCTTCACGGACTTCTTCCCATATAGAGGTTAATATATCCCATCTTTTATTGGATTGTATCCAACCTACTAATCCCACTAAATTATTACTTAGATAGGGAATTTTATTTAAACCAAGCTCATCTTTTAATTTTAGAATATCGTTTTCACTCCAATTTTTATCTGCCCTTGCTCCATGAGGGACAATCATAATATTCCTGGGCATCTTCCATCCTCTTTGGCTAAAAGTCCAGTTTAGCCTCCACTTTAGATAATCACTCTTAAATAAAACTACATCAGCGTCTTCACATAGTTGATAAATAAAATTTTCTTCAAATTCCTTTAACCTACCGTGCACTGTATGTGGCTCTACCACAATAGGGAATTCATTAATAGAGCCTAAAAATTCTATAAATCCCTGGTTCCTATCCCCAATACCTCTTTTGTCTATATGCTCATATAGGCCATATTCATGTTCTATATGCACTACATAAGGTGACAGTTTTTTAATTTTTTTTGCTACCGACTTCCACCAAAAACGATGCGAAGTATCTATTATAGGGAAAACCCCTTCACCAGATCCATCTGTATGGCTTATTACCAGAACATCTCTTTCCGGATTTTCTTTCTGGATAAATTCTCTGGCTTCTTCACAAAATGTAGCAATACCACATAACCTCGGATAATAACTTGATATTAAAATTATTGGTTTTGACATTATTTACATCCTTATATTGTGCTGTTTTTTACAAAATCTATTTATGGGTTAATCCCATAATTGAGTGAATCCCCTTTTTTTAATTGGGGCACCATATCCTAATTAAATTTTAGAAAGGAGGAATCAATCAAAATTATTATATCACAAATACTTTGGTAGAGGTCAGGAGCTTGCACTTCTTTTTTATAAACCCATCGATTCAATCCAATAAAAGAACAGAATAATCACTAAACAAAGAGGCAAAATCACCATCCAGGGATTTACTTTAAAATACTCGGGAATGGTTATATCGCCAAACCATCCTTTTTTTAGAATACCCTGTAAACTGGGATAAAGATGAGCAAAAATTCCTGAACCAACTAGAATCCCAATAAGGCCACCAAATAAGGCATCCAGATTACCCTGGCCAATCGCCGTGGATATGGTTCCGGGACAATAACCGAGTACCGCAAAACCCACACCAAATATCAACCCGCCAACTACGGTCATACCTATTGAACCAGGTTTAGGATGAAGTTGGGCCAAGCCTAATCCTTTTAGAATATAAATACCAATCATTCCGACAACCACGGCAGATAGCATAATTTTAATGACGGTAAAGTCTTTTAGAAGCAGCTGTCCCAGGATAATATCATATTTTCCTGCCCCACCCTTCTGTAGAAGAAAACCAAAGATAATTCCCATGAATAAACCAAAAATAAGTTGAGCCTGTTTTTTAGAATGCAAATTTTTTAGCATCTCTATCCTCCTATTCCCTAATAAATCAAGTGGGCGGCTAATATACCGCTGGCAAAAAAGAAAATAACAGCGATCCAGCTGCTTACCGCCAGTTGAAGAGTACCACTGATACCGTGACCACTGGTACACCCACCAGCCCATCTTGCTCCAATTCCCATAAGAATACCACCCAAGAAAGCAGTAAGTATTCGAGGCAACACCTGAAGGCCGAACCTGGCTATCCATATGGAAGGAAGCCACATTAACTGAAACTCTCCGGAAAGCATAGCAGAACAAAAAGAACCAATAATTATTCCCAGGACAAACATCCACTCCCAGTCAATTTCAGCAGGAAATTTCTGGTAATAGAGCTGATTCTTCACAGATTTTCCGGTCAGAGTTTGTTCAATCATACCACTGGTCCGGG
>JBBRDV010000140.1:0-3383 GCA_038203565.1 Atribacterota bacterium | reverse complement strand
GGCACTCAAATTGAGCGTTAGGTGGTAATGTAATTTTGGCTACTCCTATGTTATTCCCGCTCCACTTATGTCGTTCCTGCGAAAGCAGGAATCAATCGCTTTTTTAAGAGTTTTTATATCTTTCCAGGTTAGGTCTTTAGGGCTGCCCGGGAAAGTTGCTTCGTTTCTTAATAAGTAGCTGGGATGAAACATAGGAAATATTTTTATCTCGCCTATCCAATCAGACCATTGACCTCGAAGCTTAGTAATCCCCTCTGTAGTTTCCAAAAGGTATTGTGTAGGAACATTCCCCAGGGTAACAATAATCTTAGGATTAATCAAGGCAATCTGGGTTTCTAAATAGGGAAGACAGGTTTCTATTTCGCTTTTCGAAGGATTACGATTTCCCGGCGGCCTGCATTTTAACATGTTAGTTATAAATATATCTTCCCTTTTTATATCAACTGATTGTAGGATTTTAGTCAAAAGTTGTCCTGCTTTGCCCACAAAAGGTTTACCCTTGAGGTCTTCATCTTCTCCCGGAGCTTCTCCGATAAACATTACCTTAGATTTTGCATTTCCTTCCCCGGGGACAACCTTGGTGCGAGAAAGATACAAAGGACATTTTTCACAATTTTTACATTCTTCTGCCACTTCTTCTATAGTAAGTGGATTAAGATTTTTCGACATCGATTTTACTCCCCATTATTTTTTATTGAAGTAAATATTAATAAAAAAATTATTGTTGATTATTTCATATGATTAGGTATCTTTAAATTTCTATAATTTTACCATTTTTAAATACTTTTTATCAAGTAAAGTTCAGAAAAGGGGACAGGCTACTTTAAAAGAGCACATCCAAGATGCTCTATATTTTGCCCGAAAATTAAATATTGAAACAAAGCTAATTGATATTACTCCTTATCTTGAGGAACTTGGTGTGTATAAGCTGTTTCCTTTGGATAAACTTTTTTCTTTAGGAAAATTAAAAGGAACTTTAATTAAAAAGGCTGGATACTTTCAGATATAGTGAAAGCTCTGGGAATAGAAGACGATGAAGTTATCTATATAAAAAATTTGATGCAGAAATCAGAACATATGCGAAAAATTTATAAACCCGATGCTTTTTAAAGGTTTTAAAATATTAAATTTATCTTTATTTTTTTTCAACTACAATGGTACATTTGGTAAGTAAAGCGGCTATAGCGCCCACAGCAGCTAATATTGGGGCAACGAGAGCTCCTACGGCACCTACGGTTAAAGGAAATTCAGCAACTGATTTACCGTCTTCATTTTTAATAATTATTCTTCGGGCATTTCCCTCTTTTATGATTTCTTTTATCTTTTTAACAAGCTCTTCACCAGAGACTCTAAATTCCTCTTTTTTATTAGTCATAATCTCTCCTTTAATTATTTTTTTGTTTTATTATAACATAATTACTACCCAAAAAGTAAAAAAATAGTAATAACTAACAAATCCAAAATTATTATAACATTAAAGGTTCCTTAAAGAATTATTTTTAAAAAAGAAAGAATTATACTATAATTATAATATGATGATTGATAGTAATATCGAACGGAAATAATTTTTAAGGAGAACCGTTATGAAAATTTATATTAGTGCTGACATCGAGGGAATTACCGGTATTACCCATTGGGACGAGACAGAAAAATCAAAATCTGATTACCAGAATTTTGCCAAACAGATGACCGATGAAGTTAAGGCAGCCTGTGAAGGGGCAATAAAGGCAGGAGCAAAAGAAATTTGGATTAAAGATGCTCATGATACCGGAAGAAATATTATAGCAGCTGATCTGCCACAAAAGATTAAACTGGTTCGAGGTTGGAGCAAACACCCCTTTTCAATGGTCCAGGAATTGGATAAATCATTTGATGCTTTATTAATGATTGGTTATCATTCTTTCGGTAGTTCAGGCTCTAATCCCTTATCCCATACTCTAAGTGTCTCCGCTTTAAATTATATTAAATTAAACGGAGGATATGCCAGCGAATTTTTAATCCATAGTTATGCCGCGGCTACTGTAGGGGTGCCTGTAGTTTTTGTAAGCGGAGATGAAGGAATTTGCCAAGAAGCGAATAAACTAAATAAAAACATCAAGACTGTGGCAGTAAATAAAGGTGTGGGTAATTCAGTAATCAGCATTCATCCGAAGCTGGCAGTAGAAAAAATCAAAGAGAATGTAGAATCAATATTAAAAGAAGATGTTGATAAATGTAGAATTAAACTACCGGAACACTTTAAAGTAAAATTATCATTTAAAGATCATACGGAAGCATTTAAAGCATCTTTTTATCCGGGGATGGAACAGATTTCTTCTACCAACGTGGTATTTGAATCAGATGATTATTTTGAAGTTCTACGGATGTTGTTATTTGTGGTATAGAAATATTTTTATTTTTTAAAAAAGAATAAAGGATTTTTGAAATTCTTGTCGAATCTAATAAATAGATATGCAAAATAAAACTAAATTATTGCGATGAAAAGATTTATTTTCTTGTTTTATTTAGCAGAAATAAAACTGAACAGGAAGGAGGTGAAAAAAATGAGAAATAAAAAATTAGTACTGATGGTTATTTTTTCTCTATTGATTATGCTTCTTACTATAGGAAGCATTAGTTCATTAGCCGCAGAGAAAAAGGTATACATTAATGGTATTGATGCTGATTATCCTCCCTTTGCTTACATAGATGAAAAAGGTAATCCTGCTGGTTTTGATGTGGAGTGCTTGAATTGGATTGCCCAGGAAATGGGTTTTGAAGTTAAACATCAACCTACCGCCTGGGATGGAATAGTTTCCAGTTTATTAGCCAAAAAGGTTGATATGGTTTATTCTGGAATGTCCATTACTCCCGAGAGGTTGGAAAAGGTAGATTTTAGCATGCCGTATTGGGAAATTAATCAGGCACTTTGTGTTGGTGAAGATTCAGACCTTAATGTTATCGCTGCTTTGAGTAGTAGTAAATATACAGTAGGAAGCCAGAGGGGTTGCACGGCTGCAGAGTGGATCGAAGAAAATCTAGTAAAAACTGGGATACTTCCCAAAGATAACCTAAAATTGTATGAAAGCTTTTCTTTAGCAGTCAAAGATTTATTAAACGGAAGAATAGATTCAGCTATGATGGATGATGTAATGGTGGAAGACGCTATTAGAAAAGGGCAAGCTGTGAAGATTGTAGGAATAATTAAGACTGGAGAAGAGTACGGAATAGCAGTGAGGAAAGAAGATAAAGAATTAAAAGCGCTGCTTAATGAAGGAATAGCTAAATTGAAAAAGTCAGCTAAATGGGATGAATTGATTATTAAATATTTTAGTGAATAAAAGATATAATAAAGGTGGAGAAAATGTATTCTTATCTTTAGGTTATTTCTCCACCTTTATTTG
>JBBRDV010000139.1:0-3429 GCA_038203565.1 Atribacterota bacterium | reverse complement strand
ACACACCCTGAATATCACCTAAATCATTTGGCTGACCACCAGAGGTAGGATAAAAGCAAGTGTTATCCAAAATAAGAGCAGTTTTGCCACCTATTTCTATTTTTTTTAATATTTTTCCTTTAAACTCTCGTAGATATGGTTCTTCATAATATAATCTTTTACTCAATACACTTCCACTCCCTTTAAAATTAGTATCTCGTATCTCATGAATCATATCTCGTAAAGAGAATAGAAACCGAGAATCAGAGTAAATTAGTATTGGACAACCTTTCCAATTAACCAATCAAATTAACTAATTATGAATGCTCTTTTTTTAAAGATTTTTTACTTTTTAGAAAATAATTACCCTATTTTATTTTTTATTATAATACAAAAAGCTAACTTAAACAAAAAAAGAGTCTTGAATTCGTACGCACTGCAACTACAAATACAAGACTCTTTTCATTTATATCAAGTATAATAAATTATATCAGGACCATTCTATCTTCTACATACTTATCTTTTCGTTTGCCTAATATTGAAAACTGTCTTATTAAATCATCTATATTAATCTTTTTTCTTTCTTCTCCTTGAATATCAAAAATATTTCGTCCTCTATCCATCATCACAGTACGATTACCCACTTCCAAAGCTTGCTTCATATTGTGGGTAATCATCAAAGTAATTAAGTCTCCCTGTCGTTCCATAACTAAATCTTGCGTCAATTTCAAAATCTTTTTACTGCTTTCCGGATCTAAGGCAGCAGTATGTTCATCTAAAAGTAAAACTTTGGGTTTAAACATAGTAGCCATCAACATGGTCATTGCTTGCCGTTGCCCCCCGGAAAGTAAGCCCACCTTTTTTAAGATATTATCTTCCAGCCCTAAATTTAATTCACTTAGTTTTTCCCGAAAAAAATTGCGTAAATTTTTGTTGATCCCCAAGCGTAATCCTCTTTTTTCTCTTTTTAAAGATAAGGATAAATTTTCCTCAACAGTCATATAAGGAGCAGTTCCTAAAAGAGGATTTTGAAAAACTCTTCCAATCCATCGAGCTCTTTGATATTCAAGTTGATTGTTAATCATCTCTCCCGATAAACTTATTCCCCCTTTATCTTGTTGTAAAGTTCCAGCAATTAAATTTAAGAGTGTCGACTTACCAGCACCATTACTGCCAATAATTGTAATAAAATCGCCTTTTTTTATCCGTAGATTAAAATTGTCCAAAGCCAAAGTCTCATGCGGGCTATTTTTTGCAAAATATTTAGTTAAGCTTTTAATTATTAGCATTACTCAAACTTCCTTCCCATTATTATTTTGCAAATCTTTTCTTCCCAAATTAAATCTCTCTGCAAAATTAAGTTTATGTTTAATAAAAGGAACACTTAAAGCTAATATTACCAACAGAACAGAAATTAATTTTAAATCTCCCGGCTTAAACCCAAGACTATACCCATAACGTAAAGCAATTATCATAATTAAGCGATAAACCAAAGAACCCACTAAAACAGCAATTGTTCTCCAGAAAATAGTAGGTATTTTTATAACACTGATACCAATTATTACACAAGCTAATCCTGCAACTATTGTACCCAAGCCCATATTTACATCAGCAAATCCAGAATACTGAGCAAAAAGTGCTCCTGACAAAGCCACTAAAGCATTAGAAATGCAAAGACCCATAAGTTTCGTTAAATCTGTATTAACTCCCAGGCTCTTAATCATCTGTTCATTATCTCCGGTGGCAATGATGGTAAGACCTATTTCTGTAGATAAGAAATAATCTATAATTAATTTCAGTATGACAACCAGGAACAGGAAAAAGAAAGGAATCAGGTAATCCATCGACAAATTAGGAAAATAATTTTTTATTTCTCCTAATAAAGTAATTTTTCCCAATAAGGGGATGTTTGGTCTTCCCATAATTCTTAAATTTACTGAATATAGTAATGTCATTGTCAAAATTCCTGATAAAAGATTAGTCAGCTTTAATTTGGTATGTAACAATCCGGTAATTAATCCGGCAAGGGAACCCGCTATCATGGCTAAAAATGTACCCCATAATGGATCTCCACCAGAAAAAATGACCTTGGCAGCTACCGCAGCCCCCAAAGAAAAACTACCTTCAACGGTTAAGTCAGGAAAATCCAATATCTTGTAAGTAATAAATACTCCTAAGACCATTATTCCAAAAACTAATCCTTGCTCTAAGGCATGTAATAAAAGACTTATCGACATATTATCCGATCCCTTCTTTTAGCGAGAGATTAATCACCTTGTACTTTACCATCTTTTATAATCTTATCAGCTGCTTTTATAATTTCTTCACTCACAGAAATCCCGATAATTTTTGCAGCATCCAGATTCACCACAAATTGTAAATCATTAGGATTAGTAATTGTTTGAATAGGAATATCTGAAGGGTTAACTCCATTTATTACTTTTAGTGCTATTTCTGCAGATCTCTTACCTAAAGAAAAATAATCAATGCCATAAGAAGCCAATGCTCCTTTATCAACCGAGCTCGGGTCAGCAACAATCAGAGCAATCTTCGCCTGATTACATACATTGATTACAGATTCCAGGGCTGATACCACTGTATTATCAGTAACAATATATATGGCTTCCACCCTGCCCGCCAAAGATTGAGCAGCCATTAATACTTCACTGGAATTACTTACTGATACTTCTATAAGATTAAGGCCAAGCTCCTTGCAAGTTTCTTTCGCAACTTCAATTTGAACGACAGAATTAGCTTCTCCAGCATTGTAAATCGTTCCAACATTTTTAGCTTCTGGTAAAAAACGTGGAATTAATTCAATTTGTTGTTTGTTTGGAGCAGCATCACTCATTCCAGTAACGTTATTTCCGGAGCTTTCCCAGCTTTTAGCTAAACTTGCCGCTACCGGATCGGTTACCGCATTAATAATTATCGGAATTTCCTGGTTGACTTGTAATGCTGCTTGAGCACAGGGTGTGGAAATTGCTACAATCAAATCCACCTTGTCATCTTTAAATTTTTGGGCAATAGAAATAGCATTATTAAAATCTCCTTGTGCATTTTGCAAATCGTATATCACATCTTCACCTTGTTTCAATCCCGCTTCTTCTAACCCTTCTATAAAGCCATCACGGGCAGCATCCAAAGCAGGATGTTCTACGATCTGAGTTATACCAATTACTAAAGGTTTAACCGCCGCAAAAGAAGTCACTATCCCAGATAACGTAAGTATTACTACTAATAATAAAATTGATAAATTTTTCATGATTTTTCTCCTTTTTAATATTTTTTATTTTTGTGCAATTTTTAACCAACGAAATTATCCCTATACTTCACCTCCCTCCTTTCTTTCTCTGAAAATAAAGAAGGGTCAAAGATATAAAAATTAAAACACCTACGACCCTTCTTTTCAATTAAAATGAAACCATAGCCATGCCTTGGGAGGCACAT
>JBBRDV010000138.1:0-3454 GCA_038203565.1 Atribacterota bacterium | reverse complement strand
TTCTATAAAATGTTCAAAGAATTTTACTTTATCGCTTTCTTCAATTTCTTCTTCAGTTAAAACATAACTCCCATCTAAATCTATTTCTACAATAGCTCTCCCTTTTTTTATTGGTTTATTGTGGGTTAATGTTCGATCTTCATCTGGTGTAACAAAATAAACTCGGATATGTTTTGTGGCTTCATCTTGTAGAAGTTTGAGTTTCCAGTAACCAGTTTGAGCTATTCTCTCTCTCAAAGTTACTTTACTTGAAAGAACTACTAAAACTTTACAACTGCTTGGATTATAAATAATAATATCCACATCGGGCAAATGTAACCCAAATTCCCCATAATCAATTGCTAAATTTCTTTTAACCTTACTTAACTCTAAAGGTAAATTCACTGATCTTTCCAGTTTATTACCATTAACTACTTTCAATCCGAGATCTTCAACTTCTTCGGTAATAATAAATTGAATTAATTTTTCTAAATTTTTTCCTTTAAATGCCCTCCAACTTTGCTCATGATCTCCACCCAGAGTAGGATGCATTAGCCAATCCTTTTTGTGAAATTCCTTCGCTTCTTTTAATAATTTTGAAATATGTTTGTACGTATTAGCACCAAATTGTTCTTTCTTTTGCAAATACAATTCTCTTAAATCTTCAAATTTCATGTTTTTACTCCTTTAATCCTATTACAATATATTCTATCGGGTAAGCTTCAGAATTTGCCTCGTGATTATTAGCAAACCTCCCTGTTTTTAAATCCCTTTTTTGTGGCAATATTTTTGAAGGTATTTTTCTCTTGATTATTCTATCAATAATAAATCCTGAATATTGTAAGCTTTCAGCGAAGACTTCGGCATTTAAAATATCTACACCTTTCAAACAAGTATCACCAATTACATAGCAGCACCTTCCTCTACTTTTTAAAATACGATAACTTTCATCAAATACTTCCTGCATATCAATAAAAAAAGTTCTGATTTCATTTGCCATTTTTTTATTTTTTTCTTGCATTTTATTTACAATTTCTTGCGCTATATCACTTTTTAACTTTTTATCATTGCTATATTTGTGTGCAGAACCGATGAATTCTTTCCTATATTCAATTAGACTGTCTGTAAAATCCAACCAAATAGTAGAAAGCTGATGTAAATCTGCATATTCATAACTAGTTACATAAGGGCTTGAGCTAATTATTAAATCTACTTCATTGTCAGATGTGGGCTGGGTTTTAGCATCTTGTATTTTTATATTTAAGTAGTTTTTTATATTGTTTTTTACTTTTAGAGGGACAATCTGATAAAAACTATTATTGCCTCTTTGCATTTTTTTTAAATGTCTTCTTAATATAATGTAGGGTTTTATTGGTTTTTTCTTAAAATCTCTGGTGGGTTTAGTACTTGTCTGAAGCCATATAGAACAATTTTTTAAAATATGACTGAATGCAATGAGAAAAAAATCCCGGACCGTTTCGTCTTCTTCATCATAAATAGCCCTTAATATTGCTCCTAATTCATTTTTATTTTGTTCGCTAAACCAGTAATTAATCCGCTCTATATGTTTTTGAGGAATTAGAAGTCCGAAACTTGCGTCAGGAAATATATTCTGAGATTGGAAATCTCCTAAAAAATGTAGTTTTTCTAATAAGCATTTTATTTTTTCATCAAGATAAGAAGGCTCTATGGGTGTAGATTTTACTTTAGTAATTAGAGAGGATATTTTATTTATATCGGTGCCGCTACCTTTAAAACCTCTGGACATAGCTGTAACAATAGTAGTACCGCATCCCATAAATGGATCATCTATATGAGCATCTTCACTGGTTATATACTCATCAATTAATTTTTCAACGAGTTGGGGAATAAACTTTGCTGGATAACGATGGTAACTATGTGTCCACTTTCCTGTATCAGAAGGTTTATATTCATCAAAAGTCCACTCTTCGTCTATACCTTTTTCTTTAAATAGATTTAATATTTCTTCTGGTGATTTGCTTTTTATTTGCATTGTATTTATATTGTAATTCTTTGCAACATATTTAGTTGCTGTTTCTTTAGCCTTTCGGGATGTAATCATTCAAGTTCTCCTAATATTTCTCCATTAATATGTATATTAATCTTCATTTTTGTCAGTTTACAATTTTAATTTTTAAATTTCAAGTTTATGAATCATATGTTATTAATTAATAATAATTGTTACTCCCTCTTTTTACTATTTCTTCCAATCGAGGTTTGTTATCTTCGGTAGTTGTGTGAATTCTTTCGGTTCTTTGAATCCTCCGAGTTCTTCTCTTAAGGCGATTATCTTTTGAGCAAGAGTTTCGCTTACTTGTAAGATACTGGTAAATTAACAGGGGCACGATGAATCGTGTCTCTACATTACTACGGGCATAATAAATAAATACCCTTTTCGTAGGACAGGCGGGACGTCTGTCCTACGTTGTTAGTAGAGATTGTCGCGTCGCGTCGATCGCAATGACAGAAAATGTTTCACCCTTACTCCTAACCCTCTCTCCTTAAATGAGAAAGAATGTAAAGGAGTTTTTTTTACAATTATATCATGGGGTCACGACTACAGTATGGCAAAAATTAGTAAAATAATTGAAAATAATTGAAAAAAGTTTAATTATTTTTAATTTATTTAAGAAAAATTGTGATTTTGCATAAAAACAAACTATTATCTATATACTGCATTAGTTATCAAAAGTCCTGCTTTTTTAGAAGAAAAGTTTTCGGTTATCGGTTGCAAGGCGTAAGATGCAGGTGTAATTAGTCTACCGGTCGACCTGTCAAGGAAATACAGAGAGTAATATATTCATCCTCACTTTGATGTATCCTTAAAAGAGTAATTTTCATATCTCATCTCTCGGAGGCATAGTCTAGCCTATATATAAATTATCATTTGTAGAAGTAATAAAAACTTTTTATAATAAGCATAGGAATTTATAATAAAAGGGAGGAAATAAAATGATTTATCAAAACAAAACTTCATCCCAGAGTCGTAGGTGTCCCCTGTTCTTTTTGTTCTTTTATTGCAGGAGATAGTAGCTGCCCAGAAAGAAGGATACCGGCAGACCCTGGAAAACACCAATGGGCTGTGTTACTATTTATTTAATGAACTCTTTTTTCTTGGTTTTCATCTTACTCACCTCTTCATACAATATAATCTATAGTGGGAAATATGCAAGTGGGAATGTGGGAATTAAGGCAGCTTAAAAATAGATATTCTGGTCGGGGCGAGAGGACTTGAACCTCCGACCCCCTGAACCCCATTCAGGTGCGCTACCAAACTGCGCTACGCCCCGACATTTTACATTATACTAAATGTTTTTATTTATAGCAATAAAGTTTTGTTATTTTTTATTGAATTGTTGGATTGCTTTATGAGGAAGATGTTAGTTAAAAAATCATAGTTTGATAAATCTTTTTCCTTCGATCTCTTTTATTAGGTCTTGTAGTTCGAGGCTTA
>JBBRDV010000137.1:0-3458 GCA_038203565.1 Atribacterota bacterium | reverse complement strand
TTAGACACCCGGAAAACCAGCCAGGATGAGATTATTTCACTGATGGTTGGAAGAAATCTTGATAATCTATATGTTAAAAGTACCGCTTCTACAGATAAAAAGATATTAGAAGTAAAAGATCTTAGTAAAAAGGGATTATTTGAAAATATTAGTTTTGAGGTATTTGCCGGTGAAATTTTAGGATTTTACGGGTTGGTGGGGTCAGGTCGTTCAGAGATTGCTAAAACTATTTATGGGTTAATAAAAGAAGATAGTGGAAAAGTTACACTTGAAGGCAAACCTGTTAAAATTACCGGTCCTAAAGATGCAATAAAAAAAGGTATTATTTATTTATCCGAAGACCGAAGAAATGAATCAATCCTTCCAAATATGAACATTCGGGAGAATATAACTATTTCAAATATTGGTGATTATAGCAAAGCCGGATTTATAAATGAACATAAGGAAACAAAGATTTCAGATAAAATGATTCACGATATAAGTATAAAAACTCCAAGTGTTGAAAATAATATAATGAATTTAAGTGGCGGCAACCAGCAAAAAGTAGTAATTGCAAGATCTATAACTTTAAATCCAAAAATACTTTTTCTTGATGAACCCACACACGGTATTGATGTCGGCGCAAAAGCAGAAGTGCATTTGTTGATAAAAACCCTGACTGATAAGGGAGTTGGTGTAGTCTTAATATCTTCGGATCTTCCAGAGATATTGGGAATTGCGACACGCATAGTCGTAATAAGATTAGGGAGAGTATCAAAAATTTTTGAAAATAAGAACCTCGATGAAGAAATTATATTAAAAGCAGCTTGTCATCTAAAAATAGATACAGTTTAAATTATGCAATGTATTTGAAAGGATTAGCATGGTTCATTACCAAAGGGTTATCTCAGCATTAAATCATGAAGAATCGGACAGGGTTCCCATTGATTTATGGTCAAGCGATAGCAGAATAACCAATGATTTATATATTCGCTTAGCAAAAAAACTAGGTTTTGAACCTTTAAAAAATAAGATAAGGCCGGGAACAACTGCAGAATACCTGGATTATAGAATCAGTGATTATTTTGATGCAGATTTCAGGCACCCGGTTTTTGGCTCAGCCAAGAATTATGAAAAATACACTGACCAGCTTGGCAACATTATAGACGAATGGGGGGTAGGGCATCAATATGTTGGGGCCACTAAACATCAAATCACCTACCATCCTTTAAGCGGAAAAGATAATATTAGCGATATTTCAAGGCATAAATGGCCCATTGCGATAGATGAAGGAAGAATAGAAAAAATAGTCGATGAATCAAAAAGCTTAAGAGAAAGTACGGACTATTATATCAGTACTTCTACACTTACGTCTGGCTTTGTTTTCGAGTTTAGCTGGTATTTAAGAGGTATGGATATTTTGTTGATGGATCTTTACACAAATAAAAAATACGCTCATTTCCTTATACAAAAAGTAAGTGAAAAATTGCTGGAGATATATAAATATAGTATTGATCCGCTCAGACAGTATATAGATGCAGTGGAATTTGCCAGCGATTTTGGCACACAGAAGCAGGCATTTTTTCCAAAAAAAATTTTTGATGAATTTTATAAAGAACCAATGAGAATGATTTTCAATGAAATAAAGAAAGATGGTAAACTAAAAGTTATAATGCATTCATGCGGTTCTATAAGAGAACTGATTCCAAGCTTTATTGATATAGGGATAGATGTCCTAAGCTCGCTTCAACCATCTGCATATGATATGGAATCTAAAGAATTGAAAAAAGAATTTGGGAAATATAGAGTTTTTAGGGGTGGAGTTGACATACAGAATACAATGGCCGGATCAATTACAGAGGTTGTTGCTGAGGCTAAAAAAAGGATTCAGGCATTCGGTAAAGGCGGAGGATATATATTCGGGCCGTCCAATCATTTTTTATCGCATATTCCTGAAGAAAATATGGTAGCGCTTTATAATGCTGCTATTGAGTATGGAAAATATCCGTTGGAAGATTGATAAATAAAAAAAGTTAAGCAAGATAAAGATTTTTCTAAATTATTAATAATCTTTACTATTTTGATTCCTTAAAAAAGAAACAAATGGGGGGGGAAAATGAAAAAAGATGTAATGATAGGCATTGATATAGGTTCGAGCGCTGTAAAAGTACTGCTTATGGATAGCGGTTTTAATGTCCTGGCTATGGCAGTCAGAAAAAATCCAGTATTGATACCCAGATCCGGATGGTCGGAATATGTCCCGGAAACGTGGTGGGAATATGTCAAGCAAGATATTAAGGAATGTATTGAAAAATCAAAAGTGAAAGTTGAGCAAATCGTTTCTGTAGGTATAAGCGGTTGCGGGTGCTGCATGGTTGCGCTCGACATTGATGGAAACAGTGTACATAATTCTATTCCCTGGACCGATCAGAGAGCAGATGCTGAATTTGAATTTTTAAAAAAGAATTGCAAAGATTTAATTTTTTCTAAATGCGGCAATATTCCCAATATGCTAAGCCCTATACCTCATCTTATGTGGTTAAAGAATAATTTAAAAAATTTCTATGATAAGACTTATAAATATACGGAAGCTAGCGGATATATCGGTCAGAAATTTACCGGTGATTTTACATTGGATTATTCTATGGCGTCAGCTTTGGATTATGGTATGGACACGGGCATTTTAAAATTTGATGAAAACCTGATAAATAAAATGGGGTTGGATTTATTAAAATTTCCCCGTTTACACCCAAATACTGAAAGTATCGGGGGTGTTTCTGAAAAAGCTTCCAAGGAAACAGGATTAATTGCAGGCACCCCGATATTTATAGCCGGGCTGGATATATTTGCCGCAACTATTGCTGCAGGCGCAACCTCTGCAGGTCAGGGTTTTTACTCTACCGGAAGTGCCGGCAATATGATAGTTGTAAGTGATAAAAGAATTTCCAGTCCAAACGTTACAAATGCTATAAGTATTACGGACCCAAATCTTTTTTATACTTTTGGTTCCCAGGGTTCACTTGGGTATTCATTGGACTGGTTTGTTGAAAATTTTTGCGAAAGTGAATTAAGAGCTTCAGAGATGCTTAATAAGTCTATTAATGTTTTTCAAATAGTTGACCTTGAAGTTGACAAGTCAAAGCCCGGCGCCGGCGGGTTATTGTATTTACCCTATTTATTTGGCAAGTTCCACCCGCACTTTAATCCTAACGCGCAGGGAGTATTTTTTGGAATAGGGCCGTCTACAACAAAAATAGATATGATGCGGGCAATTATGGAAGGTACAGTTTTTAATATGTATGAAACCGTAAAGGAAATTAGCGGACCTGGAGTAGAACTTGAGCTAATAATAACTTCTGGGGGGCCAAGCAAAAGTAAAATATGGTGCCAGATTATGTCTGATGTTACGGGAAAACCGATAAAGTCGATAGATACGCCTGAGGCCTCAGCCATAGGCAGCGCATTATTAGGAGGCCTGG
>JBBRDV010000136.1:0-3477 GCA_038203565.1 Atribacterota bacterium | reverse complement strand
AATTGCACTTAATAATATATATAAAGCGTACACTATAAAAAGTCAACTAAATGATACACCGGTTACCTCGCCAGGTGTTCCAGTTTATCTAATTTCAACAACAAGTAAGAGTGGAGTAAGGAATATTGTCCCTTACGGAATGGTAATGCCAGTCTCTTATAATCCACCCATTTCATTTATGTAGTTGGTTCAGATAAAGATAGAGATACTTATCAAAATATTGTGGAAACCGAAGAATTTGCCTTGAATCTTTATCCTGAACTAATTATAAAAAGAAAACGGAAAAGATCTTAAAAGAAATGGGTTTTTTCGTTTTCTTTCTTTTATGAATTTATATTTTTAATACATACAAGGGGATAAGCTTTGCAATAACTTCTGCTAAGCCTAACTCCAGGGTCCGCAAAACTACCATTCTTCCTCTAAAATCATAAGGCATTTCCTTCACATCTTTAATTACTTTTTTCCCTCGGTCGTTATTCAAATCCATTAAGAAATATCTCTCCCCATTATTTTCAATCACACTTAGTACACTCAATAAATCTGGAAAATGATAACCCCCGCCATGGGGAGCTACATTGGCGTTTTTAAGTTTATTCATTAAGCCTAGCTTTTTAGCTCTTTTTTCAAAACCTAAATTTTCAATCTGTTCTTTACTAAAAGAAGGTTTACCATATACCAGATATGCCGGCAAATCTCCCCGTAAGGCAATGGGTAAAATCTTATTATCTTTTATACTATGACAACCCAAGAGCATAGTGTTTATATCGGCTAACCCCTGGTGAGTTTCATTAGAGATTATTTTAAAATCTCCAAACAATCTTTTAGCAAATTCAATTCTTCTCTTTTTGGAAAAATCTTCAACAAATTTATACTGTTCGTAATAGTTGGTGGCTTTCTTTCCGGTTAGGAATCTAATTTTACCAAACGGGGTGTCTATTTTTTCGGCAATTTCCTCTAATTTTTTACTCCGATAATAGTACAGGCCATAACCTCTTTGATGATCATCTCTTAACTCATCACCTGCGCCATGAATAATAAACATATAGGGTGGAAAATCTTCAATTCCGGCGATATTTCTCACCTTAAATACATCTATAAAATGATTTCCCTTACCAAAATCCCAGATAACTTTTATCCCTTCAACCTTTATATCGGAAGTTTTTGCAGATAGTTTGGTTACTTTATTAATTAAGTTTTCTATCTCAGTAAGTTCTTCTAAACCACCTACCAGCATTCCACAGGCATTGGGTAAAACATCTAATATTATTAGTTCTAAAGCCCCGTCTCCCCATTCAATTTTTCCCCCATAACCAAAACCATTGTTCCACCTTTCTACATTTCTAGTGATAGTGGCATCAGGAGTAGATATAAAGGTAGCATCAGGATTTAAACCGAGCTTTTCCTGGAGAAACTGAATTTTAGCGATTCCATAAGCCATATTAGCGAAACACAATTTGGTAGCACTATCATTAATTCCAGTCATAAAGAGATGTTCTTTGGCTCTACTTAAATATTCTTCTTTTTCCATTTCTTCCCCCTCCTTTTTAAATATTTTATAGAGTTTAGGATTGATATTTGTCTTTTGTGATGAAGTGGCCGCCAGATTTTTCTTCACATTTATCACACTGGCTATAAATCCAGAGGAATCCTGAAGAATCTTCTTCTTTTTTTCCAAACAATTTTTTGAAAAAACCAGAACTCATTCTATAACCTCCTTATTCACTAAAGACTAATTTATTATAACATAGTTTAAATTTAAATAAAATCAGAAAAATTTTTAAAATATTTTTTAAAAAAAAAGAGGATTTTTTAAAAATTTGTCGAATATATATAAGAGTAGTGTTGTTTTTATAAATTTTGTAGGTTTAAGGTGTAAAGTGGAAGAAAATATAATAGATAAATCAGAGGCGTATTTAAAAGATTTAGAAGAACGTTATAGATATTATTATGAAGTAGAGAAAAATAAAGAAATATCCGGCGTAAAAGTAAATATTTTTGCTCTATCTTCTACCGAACATTTTCGTCAAGTTTTAACTAAAAATATAAAGATTGACCAGCATTATACCAAGGAATATGCGGTAGTTAAAACCTTAAAAGGAATGGGAGACAAGAGCGAAGTAGAACATTTTTCAAAATTTATTAAATCTTTAGTTAATGAATTGGTCAATCCTTCGATAGAAATTATGTCTACTATTTTAAACGGAGTATTAATTTCTACTTCCGGTTTTTCCAAAGAAGCAATTAAATTTGGAGAAAAATTTAATTACTCTAAATCTTTTTTATTAGGTCTCAAGGGATGGTGCGATATAAGACTTATTTTAGTTGATTTAAAGGAAGAAGAGTTATATTCTAATCAAAAGGGGAAAGAAGTGCTTTCAGCTTATAAGATTAAATCTGAATCCGAGCTGGGAGGTGATAGAGCTTAAAAACATTAACTTATTTATGTATAGTTATAAGTTGCTGGGACAAAGAAATTTGATATATTACTTTATTTTATAAATATTCTTTTATTTTAAGAAAAGGGAGGTTACTGTAGATGAATCTTTTAATTTTAGTTTTAATAGCTTTTATAGCTTTTGCAATTGCCCTTAAAATTTATGGAGGTTATTTAGGGAAACTTGTTGGGCTAGATGACAACAAAAAGACACCAGCCCATACTATGACAGATGGAGTTGATTATATTCCCGCAAAAGCAACAGTATTGATGGGGCATCATTTTGCATCCATTGCGGGAGGGGGTCCCATTTTAGGTCCAATACAAGCTTCTGTCTTCGGATGGGTTCCCTGTTTTTTATGGATTGTTTTAGGAAGCATCTTTATTGGTGGAGTGCATGATTTTATGTCTCTTATTTCCTCGGTAAGACACGAGGGTAAAACCATGGGAGAGGTCATTGGTAAAAATGTTGGCAAAAGTGCAAAGATATTATTTTTGATTTTTGTTTGGTTAGCTTTGATTTTAATCATAGCGGTTTTTGCCATCTTAGTGGCTAATACCTTTGCGGCCAACCCTTCTGTAGCAACTGCATCTATTTTATTTATGGTCATTGCTATAGGAATGGGGTATGCCCTTTATCGTAAAGGTGCATCTCTTAGTATTGTTACCGTCATCGGGGTAATTTTATTATTTTTATCTATCTGGATAGGTCTAAGAGCGCCTTTTGCTCTGGGCGCTAAAACGTGGATTTACCTCTTACTAGTCTACGTATTTTTTGCCTCAGCTATGCCTGTTTGGATTTTACTACAACCGAGAGATTACCTATCTTCATTCTTGCTGTATACTGCTTTGGGCGGAGCAGTAATAGGAATACTTATTGGCCGTCCAACTTTAGAACTCGCTGCTTTTACTGCTTTTAAACAACCGGTAGGTTATCTGTTCCCCATGCTCTTTGTAATCATTGCTTGTGGGGCAATCTCGGGTTTCCATTCCCTTTGTGCATCAGGAACAACTTCAAAACAATTAAATAAAGAATCAGATGC
>JBBRDV010000135.1:0-3502 GCA_038203565.1 Atribacterota bacterium | reverse complement strand
AGAACTTGCTTTTAAAGAATACGAAAAATATCGGATCATACAGGATAGAAACTATATTTCTGATTTTGACCAGGAAGTCAAAAAATTACTTGATTCAAAGAAGAAAAAATCATGATCTATTTAGATTCAGATAATTTAGTGTAAAAAGAAAATTAAAGGGTCTCAACATTTGACACTTAAGATTTATATGTCAAATGTTGAGACCTGACCCCTTGAACTTGGAGCTGGGGAAAGAAACCGAGTATATAGGAAGCCCATTCGTTGTGGCTCGTGAGATTATGGACGAGAAAGATTACTTTCTTTCCCATGCTACAGCTATGGAAATTCATGGAGGGATTACTCAGCCTCAATTAGTCGTTTATGTAACGACTTTAAAACCACACAGGTCTGTTACTGTACTGGGTATTGAATTTAGATTTATCCATAGCCAGAAGAAATATTTCTTTGGTATAAGTGACCACTGGGTAACAAAACAAGAGAAAATAAAAGTTAGTGATCTTGAACGGACAATTATCGATGGCCTTAAGCAACCGGAATATTGCGGTGGCCTGACAGAAGTAGCCAAGTGTCTTTGGATGCGTCATCAGGATGTAAATATAAACCGGATTATCAGCTATGCAATAAAGATTGGTGTAGGTGCTGTTATCCGTAGACTTGGATTTTTACTTGAACTTTATAAAATTGGTACTTCTGAAGACTGGGAAATCCTTTCTTCCCATTTAACAGAGACTTATGTACGATTAGATCCGTTTTTGTCGTCTGAAGGAAAATTCCTGCGAAGGTGGAGACTCCAGCTTAATGTATCTCCCGAAGAACTTCTATCTGTAGTGAGGACATAGCCAATGATACCCCAGCGAAATCTTTCATTACTCTCTAATCAACTCGCACAAAAAGGAGGTCGACGTGTGTAAGGGAAGAATTTCTGCGAAAAGAAACCCGGTTTAAAAGACTTTGGGAAATGCGTCTTTCTTCTCAGATGACATCCCTCCCTGAATTTGGTCAAGTTTATCGAGCAGTACAGCGAAAGCTTAGACAGGTAGGATTGTTGAAGCAAAGAAAAGTTTGAATAAATAGTGCACATCCCATTTTATTAGATAATTCATATTTTACTTTTAAATTTGATAAATAGAATGCATTCCTATTTTAAAAATAAAGAAGGTATTATAATGAAATTTCTGACCAAATCTCTATATATGCATGGACAACAATGCCCAAGTCTTTTATGGTATTCGTCTAGGAATCAATTGCCAGAACTTTCTCTGTATGACCAACACAAATTTGCCCAGGGAAGAGACTTCGAGAAACATGTAAAAAAACTTTTCCCTGACGGTATAGATTTAGGTAATCTTAATCATGGCGAAAATATCAAAGAGACTCAAAATATAATTCGTCAAGGCAGGATAATTTTCGAAGCATGCATGGTTTATAAAAACCTTTTCTTTAAAGGTGATATCCTTGAATTCTCAAGCGATGGTTGGAACCTTTATGAGATGAAAGCATCAACAAAAGTAAAGGATGAGCATATTCCCGATTTGGCATTTCAAAAATATATTTGTGAGAAAAACGGGATAAAGATAAAAAATTGTTTCATTGAATATATTAATAAAGATTATATTAAGCAAGGGAATCTCATTCCAAGTGGGTTGGTATTACAGGAAGATGTAACCGGGAAGGTTAATCAAATTGATGACATTGAGGAAAACTCAGAGAAATATATTGAAATAATGGAACTGGGGGAACCTCCTGAAGTCTCCATATCTAAAAAGTGCAACAGGCCATATACATGTCCTTTAAAAGATGAATGTTGGGGTAGTCTTCCGGAATATCATGTGTTACAGCTGACTAACTGGCGGAAATATTGGGAGTTCTTTGAAGACGGAATACTGGATATTAAAGATATCCCCAAAGACGAAATATTATCTTCTGATAAAGACCGAGCCATTAAAGAGGCAGTTGATGGAAGCAGAATAATAATCAATAAAGATAGAATAAGAAATTTTTTAAAAGAACTACAATACCCGCTTTACTATTTAGATTTTGAAACATTCGATACTGCAATCCCGATATTTGACCAATCAAGACCATACCAGAAAATCCCTTTTCAATATTCACTTCATATCCAGGATGAAAATAGTAAAATAAAACATTTTGATTTTCTTGCTCGGAGAGGAAAAGATCCCAGGCCTGAATTGCTGAATAGATTGGAAAAAGAAATCGGACAAACAGGGAGGGTTGTTGTCTTTAACAAAACCTTTGAAATAGGTGTACTGAAGAAATTAGCAGAAGATTTTCCAGAATACGAGAGTTTTATTAAGAATACAATAAACAGAATTATCGATTTAGCAGAACCTTTTAAGAATTTTGATTATTATAATCTTGTTCAGAAAGGGAGTTATTCTTTAAAGGCTATTCTTCCTGCAATTACCGGAAAAAGCTATTCAAATTTAGAAATTTCTGATGGAACAGATGCCAGCATGCAATTTTTCTATAGTCACATTAAAACCGATTTGAAAAATATAGATGAGATCAGGAATAACCTCTTGAAGTATTGTTGTTTAGACACGGAAGGAATGATATGGATAATTGATGAATTAAATAAGATAGTATGATAATTCAGACTTCAATTTTTAGAAAATATGGGCTTCAGACTTCAAAATTCCAACAAACTAAAATATTTAAAATTATTTTAATAATTTCTGCCATACTGTAGTCACACCACCATGATACAATTAGAATACTCTTGGAGAGGAGTTGTCTAATTTTAGAGTATTATATAAAATTATGGAGGTAAAGAAAATGGATAATATTGAGCATAAAATAGACCAGGCAATCATGGATTTAGCCTGGAAATTTATGTCTATTGAGGATTACAATCAAGCGGTAGATGACGGGGAGCTGGTAAGGAAGCCTGTACTTACTGCTGATATGGATTTTTTTTTGAAATATCCGGATCATCCCATGGCCGGTGAAAACAGATTTAAAAGAATTCAGGCAGCCGATATCATCAGGGATTACAGTAAGAAATTAAAAGGTGAACTCCCTCAGAGTTTACTTGATAAAGTGCACGAGGCCTTATTTGATTGCTGTGCTGCGGTAAGGCATTCGATAGCTGCTACTCTTTTCTATAGTGGGAACGATACTTCTATCCCTTTTTTAATGCGTCTGTTGGATACCGAAAAAGAATCCAAAATCGTAAAAAAGACGTCCGAAGTCGCTGGAAAAATATCCTATCCGGCCCAGGCATGAGAATGTTTTTCTGATAGAGCAATGGTGTGGAAACGTATTAATGGAAAAACTGAAAGGTCTTGTTTTAAAACCATGAAAATAATCATTCACCGGGGAACCCATGAAATCGGTGGCCCATGTGTGGAGATACAGAGTAAAAAAAGCAGAATATTGATTGATATCGGTATGCCTTTGGTAAAAAAGGATGGAGGCAGATTTAATTTTAGGGAGCATGAAAATAGCTCCGGCCCTGAGCTGGTAAGAGAAAAGGTACTGC
>JBBRDV010000134.1:0-3509 GCA_038203565.1 Atribacterota bacterium | reverse complement strand
AAAGGAAAAAAGTAAGATTAGAGTAAATAATAGAGCAACAATAGATACCGGAGTAAGTAAATGTAAAAAATTCTCTTTAAACCATTTTTCGCCCTTTGCTTTTATTATCCATTTTCTGGAAAAATAACCTGCCACCAAGGGCAGGGCGACATAAATGCTGATAGAAAGTAGTAGTGCTTGCCAGGGAACAGGTAATTTTCCTACGCCAAGTAAGAATCCACCAAGCGGTCCATAAAGAAAAAGCATAGTTAGAGAATTTATTGCTACCATAACCAGCGTATGTCCATCGTTCCCTTTTGCCAAGAAACCCCAAACTAAGACCATTGCCGTACAGGGAGCAATACCTAACAGGATATTCCCGGCAAGAAAACTTCTCCATAGAGGAATTTCGAGCAATTTCATCCCATTATTTATCACTACAGTTCCAGCTCCATGAATGGTTCCCACTGCCCAATCTGCTCCGGGGGGAAGTTTTACCAAATCCATTGCCTCACTCCCAATAAAATTTTTAAAAAGAAAACCTAAAAAAAAGATAGATAGAGCATACATGGTAAAAGGTTTTATTGCCCAGTTAGCAAATAAAGTCAGTCCAACCGGCTTAATAGATTTTCCTGCCTTTAACACTTCCCCGAAGTCAATCTTTACCATAATCGGATACATCATAAAAAATAGACAAATAGCAATGGGGATAGAGACAACAGGTGCTTCGTTAACATAAATTGCTAATCCATCCAGATATTTTGCTAACCCGGGAATAATCTTACCAAAAATAATTCCAATAACAATACATAACAATACCCATACCGTTAGATATTTTTCAAAAACACTTAAACCTATTCCCCTTTTTTTAACCATGATTAATCTTAATCTCCTTTCAAATATTCCAAATTAAATACATTCCACCTAAAATGATTAGAACACCACATGTTTTTTTAATTAAAACTGTACCTTTGGATTTTTCGTTCCAATTCAAATATTTTTGCACAATTTCTGTAAAAGTGCCAGCTATAATTATGATCGAACAATGACCAATACCATAAAAAAGCAGGAGTAAAACGCCATAGAAAAACTGGGTTGCTGATACTGTAAATACAATTCCTAACATTGGTGCCATATAAGCAAAGGAACAGGGACCAAGAGCGATACCAAAAATAAGGCCTAATCCAAAAGCAGCCAACAATCCTTTTTTCCGAAAAGCTGGTTGATTAGTTTTTCCCAGAAAAGGCAATTGAATAACTTCTAAAAGATGAAGGCCTATAATGAAAAAAATTATTGCTACTATATAACTTCCATAAGAACCAATATCACCAAGCATCCGACCTAAAAGTCCGGTAATAAGACCGATAGCGGCAATCGTGGTTAAAATACCCAGAGAAAAAGAGGTTCCCAGCCAGAAAGCTTTTTTAGTTGACATCTTACCTTGTTCTCCGATAAAGGCTACAATTAAAGGAATGCTGGCTAAATGACATGGGCTTAATAATATGCTTAACATTCCCCATAAGAGAGAAGCGGTTAAAGCGATCATAAGGTTTGATTGCATTGAATTAGAAAGCCATTCAAAAACAGTTAATATCATTAATTGACTCCTTGTGTTTGAAGAACTTTAATTAATTCATCTTTGGCAAAAAACCCTAGATGCCTAAAATATTCATTTCCGTCTTTATCCAGAAAAACCTGGGTCGGGATTGCTCTAATGCCAAATTCTTTAATATAAGGCTTGCCTTCTGCAGTCTTCACATCGTGAAAAACTACTTTTACCTGTCCCTTGTATTCTTCTTCAATTTCTTTCATGATTGGCTGCATCTTATCGCAAGGGATACAGCCAACCGACCCAAGCTCTACAAAGGTCACTTTGATCTCCTCATTTTTGGAATTTTGCTCAATTTGAACTGTTTCGTTTGAGCTGCTTGAAGTATTATTAAATATTGCTTTTGAACCAAGTGCAACAACTATTAAAATAATAAATATTGCTAAATATATATAATTTTTTTTATTTTTCATTTGATCTCCTCTTATAAAATATTTTATTCTCAATTAATAATTCTCTAACAATTTTTTATAATTTCTTTGTCCTTAAAACAATAAGATCCTATTTTTCTTAAATCTATTTAATTGATATAATTGATATTTACTCTTTTCATTCTCACACAGATTAGGAATTTATACTTCTTTTTGTATTTTTAATATTACTAAAAAGAAGGTTTTTTGATACAAGTGCATACATCAGGTTCTTCTACAACTTCTTTTATTTCTTTCTTCGGGATTTCTTTCTTTTCACTTGCTAAAAGGTAGCTCACATATTGAAACATTAGGGTTTGTTGTTTAGAGATAAGACTCGGGTATACCCTTTTAACCACTAAGTTATTATCTAAAAAAATGGCAGTTGGTAAAGTGTCAATATTATATAGTCCGCTTACTTTTTTCTGATTGTCTAATATGATAGGGAAGGGTATTTTATTATCAGATAAATATCCCTTCATCAATTCGATATCTTTTTCTTGTAATTTTTCTTGTGTATTTATGAGGAATACTTCATATTTTTCCTGAATAATATGGTCTTCAAAATATTCTACTAACTTTTTTACCCCTGTAAGAGAATCGTAATTATCCTGGGAATAAAAGTAAAGGATAAGAAGTTTCTGTTTTTCTAATTGATCTTTTAGATTAAAATAATCTCCTTCTATTGTTTTAAGATTAAAAGTAGGTGCAGGGAAACCCGTTTTAAAAGTTGAAGAAAAAGCGACTGAAGAAAAAGCAATTAAAAAGATAATTAATAGTACTGTAGTTAAATAAGATTTTTTATTATTTCCGAAGCAAGTCATAATTTTTATTTCCTTCATTGGTAATATATTTTTTTATGAAACAAGAACACTAAAACTTTTTATTATTTATTGATAACTTTTTGACTATTTTTAATAACCTCCTTGTCTTTACAACAGTTATATTCTATTTGGAGAGTTGTATGATTAATTACGAATTTATCAGATAATATAGAATTTATATCGCTACGTATTTTTTCAACTTTGCTTAAGTTTATATCTTGTTTAATATCTACATGGCCCTCAAAAAGAAATTCCTTATCATTTGTTTGCCATATATGAACATGGTGTAAATTATCTACTTCCTGAATTTTTTCTATTGCTTCTTTAATCTCTATAATATTAATCTGGGTAGGTGTCATTTCCATGAGTATATCTGTACTCTTTTTCAAAATATCAAATCCCTCTTTTAGGACATATGCGCCTATAATAAAAGTTAAAATAGGATCGATTATGCTTATATTAAAATAATATATTAATATTCCAGCAATGATTACTCCTAAAGAAGAAAGGGAATCTGAGAATAGATGTATATAAGCCGATCGAATATTCATATTATCTTTTGAGCCAGGCTTTAATAAGAATACCGAAATTGTATTTGCAGCCAGCCCAATTAGAGCAACAGTGATCATGATTTTACTTTCTATATTCTGAGGATGTTGTATCCTTAAGTAAGCTTCTTTGAATAAG
>JBBRDV010000133.1:0-3520 GCA_038203565.1 Atribacterota bacterium | reverse complement strand
ATTTTTCTATTCCGATACCAAGTAATCCTGTACCAAAAATTTCTACCTTTTTATAAAATTCTTGATAAGTAATTGGTGCGAATTTTCCATCTTTTTTTACTTTAAAAGCAGTTCTATCACCATAAAGATTTACACTGTTTCTTAGCATTTCATTTAGTGTTTGTAATTTCATAAAATTATCTCCCTCCATAATCTTTATTAAATAACTATTAGTTAATGTTAATAGTAGTTATTAACACCAAGTATATGTAAAAATGTTAAAAAAGTCAAATTATTAAATTATAAAGACTACTTCTAATAAATTTTTATATATTTTTAAATATTAATTTATCAAGAGAGGAAATATTTTTTCAAATAAAAAAGGGGGGAAGCAATTTTAATCTTTAGGAAATTTTTAAGATACCTTATTTTGTCGAAATAAAAAATTATTTTTAAAAAAAATAATTAAAAAGAAGGATTTTATAAAATAATGAAGAATAAAATATAAAAGAGCTAATCAGAAAGATAGAATATTTGTTATTTTTATAAATTCTTTTCTATATTTAAAAAACTATGATATAATTATATCAAAATGTTCTGCTAAAAATAAATTCACTTTTATTCTTTTAGGGAGATAGGGTACGTGCGGATAATATCTATTGCTAATCAAAAAGGCGGAGTAGCAAAAACCACTACTACTATAAATTTGGGGGCAAGTTTAAGTTCATTAGGGAAAAAGGTATTATTGATTGACTTGGATCCCCAAGCTCATACTACTTTAGGATTGGGTTTTGAACCAGATAATTTATCTAAAACTATATTGAATGTCTTAGAACCATATCGGTCAAAAAATAAATTAAAATTGGAAGAAGTAATAATAAATATAAAAATAGAAGGCGAAAAGAATTTATTTTTAGCTCCTTCTAATATTGATTTTGCCAGTGCAGAGTACAAACTTATAGACCAAATAGGCAGGGAAGATTTTTTAGGAACTAGTATTCGGGAGTGCAAGATTCCTTTTGATTATATAATTATTGATTGTCCACCCTCTTTAGGTATCTTAACTGTAAATGCTTTAAAAGCATGTAATGAAGTCATTGTTCCTATGCAGCCGCATTATTTTGCTCTTAGGGGTATACAAGAATTTATAGAGACAACCGAGATCGTGCGGAAGAATTTAAACCATTCTTTAAAAATAAATATTTTAATTACCATAGCTGATATGAGAAGTAATTTAGCCAAGGAAGTTATGGGAGAAATAAAACAATATTTTAAGGATAAGTTATTTAAAACGATAATAAGAGAAAATATAACTTTAGTAGAGGCCAGCAGCCAGGGTGTACCGGCCCTACATTATAGCCCCAATTCTCACGGGGCTGTTGATTATTATAAATTAGCTCAAGAGGTGATATCTTTTGAAAAAGAAGAGATTAGCGCGGGGATTCAGTAAAATCATAGATTATAAAGAAGAATTAATTAGGGATACATCAGGGGGGATTAATGAAAGAGTTGAAGTTCAGAATAGGGAAGAAGATGAATTCTTAGGAAGGCCTATAATCCCTCCCCAAAAAGAGGTAGATCAATTTGTAAATATTAAAGTGGTTGGTATTGGAGGAGGAGGGAATAATGCGATTCGGGAAATGACTCTACAGGGGATGAGTAATCTCGATCTAATTGCTATAAACACAGACTTACAAGCCCTATCCCTATCTCAAGCTGGGCAAAAAATTCAAATTGGTAAATCTCTAACTAATGGTTTAGGAACCGGTGGTAATCCCGAATTAGGCAAAAAAGCAGCTGAAGAGGATAAAGATAAAATTTCTAAGGTCATGGAAAATGCAGATATAATTTTTATTACAGCCGGTATGGGAGGAGGAACAGGAACTGGAGTTGCTTCAATTGTGGCAAAGATAGCAAAACAACATGGCATTTTAACCATAGGGGTAGTAACTAAACCCTTCACTTTCGAAGGGAAAAGAAGAAAATTACAAGCGGAAGCCGGAATAGAAGAATTAAAAAATGAAGTAGATGCTTTAATCACTATTTCTAATGACCGTTTATTAAAAATTATTTCTAAAGATACTTCTATGAAAGATGCCTTTGGAATGACGGATAAAGTATTATGTCAATCTGTTCAGGCAATTGCTGATCTGATTACAATTCCCGGATTAATAAATTTAGATTTAGCCGATGTAAGAACAGTAGCAAAAGATGCTGGGCTATCTTTGGTAGGCATTGGAAAAGGTAAAGGTAAAAAGAAAGCAGCTGCTGCAGCAAAAATGGCTATTACTAGTCCCTTATTGGAGGTTTCCATAAAGGGAGCAAAATCATTATTGATTAATGTTACCGGCGGTTTAGATATGAGCTTATTTGAAGTAAACGAAATAGTTGATGTCATATCTAAAGCAGTTGGTCAAGATACAAATATTGTTTTTGGAGCAATTATTAATGAGGAAATGCAGGATGAAATAAGGGTATCTGTTATTGCAACAAAGTGCGAAGAAAATATTGAAGAGGAAGAAAAAAAGGAAGAAGTAAATAAAAAAGAATTATTTAAAGAAAATTATGCAGAAAAAGAAAATCTTAAAATAGAAGATAAATTTAAAATTAAAGATCAATTGATAGATGATAAAGATTTAGAAATTCCTGCTTTTTTAAGAAAAAAGATGAAAGGGAATATACCGAACGATTCTTCAAAGCCGAAAAAGACTTTATTTTAAAATCTATTTGTAAATAAACCTATCTTAAACACAACTATTTTTTCTATAAAAGTTAACCAAAGGTGCCTGGCACCTTTGGTTAACTTTTATAGACTTACACTTATTTAAAATAAATTTTGGTGCAGTTATTCTTATGAAAAAGGCAAAAGGTCGACAGCTTTCTTTCATTACTTATGAGGCTTCCCAAAAAATTAAAAAAGATGATCCTCTAAAGATTATTTTTGAATCCATAGATTGGAGCTTTATTTATCCCATAATCAAAGATAAATACGCTACCGGTAGAGAATTACTTTATGACCCGGTAGCTCTACTAAAAGCCCAACTTTTAATCTGGTTGGGTGAAGTAAAATCAAACCGAAGATTAGCCGAGAGCTTACAATTTGACTCACGATTTTGTGTCCTTTGCGGTTTTGATAACTTTCTTAAAACCCCCGCTCATTCTACTTTTTCGTACTTCAGGAAAAGAATTGGAAAAGATATTTATTATAAAATCTTACACCGCTTAATAGCTCAAACAGTAGTTGCCGCCGTAATAAATAAAATAAATATAAGTAGCAACACAGTCCATATAATAATATATTCTAATAATGGCAAAAAGAAAAGCTGCAATTGCAGTGGCAGCAAGTGCAAATATAATAAAAAACAGAAGCAATCTAAAGATGAATCTAATGTAAAATTAATGACTAAAAACTTCGCAGCTCTCGGATTCAAAGCAAAAATGGTGATTGATGCGAGTACCAAACTACCGTTAGAGGTCATGTTAACACCAAAAGAATAGGATGAAAACACCCCTTCTAATTATTTCGAAACCAATCATTTTT
>JBBRDV010000132.1:0-3574 GCA_038203565.1 Atribacterota bacterium | reverse complement strand
AGTGTTGGAACTGGATGTGGGATACTGATCTGTTTGGCGTGCAAAACCCCATAACCGGGGAAATTGGTTATTGCTGCGTCATGGGAGGCGCGGGTGAACATTTTGCCTTAGCGGTATATCAAGGCAGCGAAGGTTTAAATGGATACTTAGAACTCCAATCGAAGAAAAATTATCCGTCTCTTGAGGAAATGCTTAATCTTCAAAAATTACTAATGGCTTCATTTGAAGATAGGAAACTTTTACAGAAAGAAGATATTCAATTAATAAAAAAATTTGATTTAAAATTTAGCGGACCCGACTCATGGCCGTTATTCAGGAGTTATCGTCCAGGTTATCACCCCTGGTTTTTAACTAGCGAGGAGGCAAGATATCTAACCTTATGCCTATGGCAGGCAATTGATGTGGCACTCCGTTTTAAAGAAGATCCGGAAATGCTCACTCCTCCCAAGGAAAATCATTATTTAGTACGAGTTCCAAAAACGGATAAAACCGGTTTATCCTGGAGAGATGAGTGGCTAAAGCCCTTACTTTGGGAAAAAGGGGAAATTATTACAGAACCTATTGATGAGGTTCGTCTGGAAAAAATCAAGAAAATAATTCCTTACCATCAGGGTATTTGGGAAGTTGATTTCTTTTACTATCCCACACCGTTAAAAGAAAAAGAAGAAAGACCTTTTTATCCTTATATAACTTTATGGGTAGAACAGCATTCAGGTTTTATATTAAGCTACGATTTAACAAAACCTGCAGAATGTATCTCCGAATTTCAAGGGCAATTCTTGAAACTTGCTGAAAATTATAAAACTCTGCCCGAGGAAATATTAGTCAGAAAAGAAGAGACTTTCACGCTACTCGAACCTATCACTTCAGAGCTGGGCATTAAATTAAGAAGGGTAAAAAGATTAAGAATGTTAGAAGATGCCCAGGCGAGTATGTTTAAATTTACAGCAGGTGAGAAATTATAAATTATTTAGATTTATAACTATACCAAAAAGTAAAAGGATTGAATAAAAGGGGTCAGAATAAAAGGGGTCAGGTCTCAACATTTGACATAACCTGTAAATCTTTTTAAATAAAGTTATGTCAAATGTTGAGACCTGACCCCAATCATCGTAATATTATTTAATTTAATTAAGGGGGATGTTTAAAATATGAAAATTAAAGTGATAATTCATCAAGCTGAAGAAGGCGGCTATTGGGCAGAAGTTCCAGCAATTCCAGGATGTTTAACCCAAGGGGATAGCTGGGAGGAACTTATTAAAAATATATATGAAGCAGTTGAAGCATGCTTAAGTGTTGATTTAGAAAAAATTAAGATTAAACCTTCTGATAGAATTTTAGATATTGCAATATGAAAGATGTTTCCGGTAAAGAACTGTGTAAAATTCTAAAAAAATATGGGTGGGAACTTAAAACTATAAAAGGCAGTCACAATGTTTATATGAAAGAGGGAAGGAAAGAACGAATAAGTATTCCTGTACATAGTAATAAAAGTATTAAAAAAGGTTTATTAAAAGCCATTCTAAAATTAGCAGATATTGATGCAAAATGAAATTATAATTTAAAAATAATAACTTCATCACTTATCACTCGTTACTCATTACTGCACTTGCAGCCCGCACCTATATACTAAACACTGTACACTTTATGCCAATAGTTTACCCTGAATATTTAACTTGAAATATAAAATATTAAGGGTGTAACTGTAATGAACAAAATCAACAATTACAGTGGAAAAATATACTGACAATTTAATCTTTACACTTACCTTTATGTATGATATTATTGTAATACAAAGGAGGTGCTTTTAAATGCCCAGACATACTGTATATTTATCAGATCCTGATGATAGGTTTCTACAAGAACTAAAAGAAAAACATGGTTCCATCTCTAAAGTTATTCATATTTCTTTGAATAAATTAAGAGCCGAACAATTGAAAAAATATTATCTTCAGAAATCAGATTCTTATCCTGAACTTCGTAAAGCGCAGGCAAAAGTTATAAGAAAACAGGAAGAGGAAGAACAATTATGAGTTTCCCTCGACGCGGTGAAGTCTTTTGGGGTCCCGGTAAAAAGAAAATTCGTCCTCTTCTTGTTGTTTCAAATGATCAAGGAAACCGTTACAGCAATGATGTTGTAGTTATCCTGGGCACTACACAAAAAAAAGAGATAGTTTATCCCGTAGAAATTCTGGTCACAGAAGGATTTTCTAAACCTACAAAATTTCAAGCAGACTCTATTTTTACTATTGGCAAAGAAGAGCTCGGTGAAAAAATTACTGAACTTTCTCCTGATATTATGGCTGATGTTAACACAGCCCTTCAAATTGAGCTCAATCTAGAATAATTCGATTAGTTCATCTCTCCCTCTGTCATTCCCGTGAAAAGCGGGAATATATTATTACCTCTCCACACTTCTTTCTCACACTATTCCTATGCCTAAATGTTATAAGCTAGTATTTATCTTGTAACCTGTAGCCTGAAACTTGAAGACTTTTCTTAAGTTCACATCCTGAACATTCTGTAATTATAAATGTAGGGGTAGGATTTATCCAACCCGTCTTATCTTTAAATGTCATTGCGAGCCTACTGAAAGTAGGCGAAGCAATCTCTACTAAAAACTAAAAACCATCTTTTTATCTTACACTTTTTCCCCGCCCGGCATCTAAAAACTTGACAAATTCTCCTGCCAAAGTATAATAAATTAACAAAAAGAGAAGGAAGACGTTGCGACTATGGATATTAAAAAACGTCCAAATTATAAGATATACCTTCAGGTGCTTCGTCAAATGTCACCTGAAAAAAGGTTACTTAAAGCATTTGAGTTGTCTGAGTTTACCAGGCAGCTTTTTATTCACGGGCTACACAAGAGGTTCCCGAATCTTGGCGATGAAGAATTTAAAAAAATACTTTTGGAGCGTCTGGATAAATGTCACAACAGGAATTACTAAAAAAGGTTATTCAAGTACTCAATCAAGCTGGAATCCAATATATGATAACAGGCTCTGTTGTTTCAAGTTTACAGGGTGAACCACGGTCTACCCATGATATAGACATGGTTATTGCCATTCAGAAGTCAGTAGCAAAAAGATTAGTCGAAGCCTTTCCTCCACCCGATTTTTATTTAGATAAAGATAACATTCTTGATGCAATTAAAAGTCAGAGCATGTTTAATCTAATTGATGTAAACACCGGCGATAAAGTTGACTTTTGGATATTAACTAATGAGCCTTTTGACCAGTCGCGTTTTTTACGCAGGATTAGTGAAGAGGTTATGGGGTTAAAAATACTAATTTCAAGTTCGGAAGATACAATTCTAGCTAAATTAAAATGGGCAAAACTCTCCGGTGGAAGTGAGAAGCAATTTACAGATGCCTTACGTGTTTATGAAGTACAGTATGGGAAGCTAGATATAGATTACCTGGAACAGTGGGCAAAGAAATTAAACCTTGAATCATTATGGAAACGGTTAGTAGACGAAGCACAAACAATATAATTGATGCACGGCAACTAACTGTGTATCTATTATCTGCATTTTCTTTCCTGTTTTTCTTCGACCGCTAGACTATTTATT
>JBBRDV010000131.1:0-3654 GCA_038203565.1 Atribacterota bacterium | reverse complement strand
TGTTGTTGTATTGGTATTGTTAAGATTGTTATTGTTAGGGTAGCAATTTGATACCAAAGAAAGTTTCAAATTGCTACCAATACAGGTATCATTTTGAAACCTATCAGGTTTCATTTTGCTACCAAGAAAACCGATTATTTTGCCCGGATCCGGACACTCTGTGAGCTTTCCCAGAGGGGTAACCTGATAGATATTATTTTTATAATGACCGGTAGTAGATTTGCTCCTGCTTATATTTTTAATTAGGCCAAACCTAATCAGGGTATTCTGGTATCTCAGTAAGGTAGTTTTAGCTATCCCCATCTGTTCACACAGAGAATTGATGGTAGGCCAGGCGATATACTTTCCTTTATGGCAGTAAGTAAGCAGTTGCTGATAGAGTACCACTGGACCTACCCCTAATACCCTGACCCATTTCTTTAAGAAGCAGTTGGGGACAATGATGTAGCCTTCTTTTTTTTCTTCGCCCGGATTGTTCTGCTTGTTCTGCATTTTTCTTTGCATTTATTCCTACCCCTTTTCTTATTACTTGTTACTCATCACTCATCACTGTATTTAGCGGCTAATCTAATTACAGCATAAAAAAAATTTCCTGTATCGAGTTTTCTCTATGATTTTTCATTGATTTTTCATTGTTTTTTCCTTGCGTTATTTAAGGAGCAAAAGAATAAAAAAAATCCAGACAACACAATGCTTATCTGGATTTTAATAAGAAAAAAAATTATCATATTTTAAAATTTTAAACTTATTTTTGTTTCAAATATTTTAAAAATAAATATTTTAAAAAAATTCTCTCTATCTGACAATTAACAATTATAAACCGAAAACCGAAAACTTTTTATCTTAAAAAGAAGGATTTTTAGGAATTTTAATTTGGGTACATTCCTCAAAAGAATTGACAACATCATGAAAGCAATGGGATAATAAAAAAACGTTTTAGAAAGCAAGAAGGATCGAGGCTTGCAATTGAGTGAAACGATCATGCTTAATATTATAAATAGGAAAGGAAAAAAAATGGAAGAAAAAATTGTTTATTTCGAAAAACCAGGCAAAGAAAATACAGCAGAAGTGATAAAATTAGTTTTAGAAAGGGCAAAATCAAGAAATATCAACCAGATTGTTCTGGCATCAACCAGGGGGTTCACTGCCAAGTCATTTTTGGAGGCTGTTAGCGGAAAAGATATTCAATTAGTGGTCGTTCCCTGGCAATTCAGCTTGAAGGATGAGGGCAATCAATTTCCGCAAGAATTAGTCAATGAACTACAGGAGAAGAAACATATGGTCCACTTTGGAACGATGTTATTTTCTGCTAACGACTTATACGGTGTAAATATACCTAAGGCCTTGGCTAATATTCTTCGAGTTATTGGACAGGGAATGAAAGTATGTGTTGAGATAACTATGATGGCCTGTGATGGTGGTTGCATAAAAATGGGTGAAAAAGTGATTGTAGTTGCCGGGTCGCATGCTGGCGCAGATTTCGCAGTTGTGGCTACTGCAGCGCCCAGTAGTAAGGTACCCTCACTACAGATTAATGAAATTATTTGCAAACCTATTTTATAATTTTTAATAGGAATAACCCGAGACGTAGCAATCTCTATCCGACAACTGTAAACCGAAAACTGAAAACTTTTTATTTTAAAAAGAAGGATTTTTAGAATAAGTTTGGATTTATCAAAACCCTCAAGTCTTAAAGTCAATTCGTCAGGGATTAGCTGAAGCAAAACGAGAAAAGACCGAAAAAGTAGAAAATTTGAAAGAATTTCTGGAAGATTTATGAAATTTAAATTAAATTTTACTTCATCCTTAGACAATTATAGTTCCAGTTATTCCTTCTGTCATTCAGACTGTGTTATAAATAATTCTATTTAGCAATAATTTTTTGTAACTTATAAGAAGAAAATGAGGGTCAGGTCTTGCAATATAACAAAATATATGCTATATTTTCACCATGACCAGACCATTACGATTAGAATTTAATGGAGCCATTTATCATGTCACCTCCCGGGGAAATGCCCGACAGGCCATCTTCCTTAACGGGGAAGACTTTACTGATTTCCTCAGCATCTTAGGTTCTGTGGTAAAAAGATATTACTTTCTATTACATGCCTACTGTCTGATGGATAACCATTATCATCTGCTTATTGAAACTCCGGAAGGTAACCTGTCAAAAGGGATGAGACAATTAAATGGTCTCTACGCCCAACGATTCAACCAAAAACATCAGAGAGTCGGACATCTCATGCAGGGGAGGTACAGGGCAATTTTAGTGGATAAAGACAACTATTTACTGGAGCTTTGCCGCTATATCGTACTAAATCCGGTAAGAGCAGGAATAGTAAAAGACCCGAAAGATTACAGATGGAGCAGCTATCAGGCTACAGCCGGCTATAATAAAATCCCCGGTTTATCCAGCGATTGGATACTCTCTCAATTTGGAGAAGAGCAAAAGAAAGCCGTAAGACAATATCAAGCCTTTGCCCTCTCGGGGATAAAAGCAGCATCTCCTTTAGAAACAGTAAAGGGTCAATTGTATCTTGGTAAAGAGACTTTTATGGGTCAGATTGGACATCTCTTACAGGGTAAAGAGAAATCAAAGGAGATTCCCCGAAAGCAACGATATATCACCAGACTTTCTTTAAAGGAAGTTTTAATTTACCGGAATAAGAATCAAAGAGATCATGCCATATCTATTGCTTACCTAAAGTACGCCTATACTCTAAAGGAGATAGCAGAATATCTGGGCATCCATTATACTACGGTGAGCCGGGCGGTTAAACGAATCGAAGAGAAAGATAAAATGTGATATTGCAAGACCTGACCCCTATATATGTAGAATTTGAAGATATTTATGTAGATACCAGATTTGGTAAAACTCATTTGCTTAAAACAGGTAATTCAAAGGGAAAACCTATTTTACTATTTCACGGAGGAAACAGTACTGCACCATATTATTTAAGAGATTTTCTTTTCCTCCGAAATGAATATTTAATCTATGCACCTGATACCATGGGACATCCCGGTAAAAGTGCTCAAACTGTTTTGTCTATTAAGAATTTAGAGTACGGTGAATGGGCATCTGATGTCATTGATGGATTAGGCTTTAAACAAATGATTTGTATGGGCGGTTCTTATGGGGGCGGAGTTTTGGCAAAGCTCATGTGCTTTGCCCCAAAAAAAATATCAAAAGCAATTTTGCTTGTCCCCTCAGGGATATGCAATACTTCTACTGCAAGTATAATGTTTAGAATGGGAATTCCGATGATTTTGTACATTATGACACAAAAAGAAAAATGGCTAAAAAGGGCTATTTTACCTATGGTAATCACTGAAAAAGATATTGATGATAGTACTTTGGAAATGGTAAGATACTCCTTTAATCATGTGTGTGTAAAAGCAGGTATGCCTAGCAATGTTAAAATGGCAGATATGCAGAATTATACTGCCCCAACCTTACTCATTACAGGAGAAAAAGATGTGATATTCCCGGGAGAAAAGGTCATAGCAAGGGCAAAGACAATCATACCAAATTTAAAAACATATTTGATGAGAGGAAGTGGACATATGTGTATACTGTCTTCTGAAAAATACCAGCATGTTTTAAAAATGATAGCTGATTTTTTAGCCGGGTAGAGTAGACAGAAAAAGGGTCAA
>JBBRDV010000130.1:0-3688 GCA_038203565.1 Atribacterota bacterium | reverse complement strand
ACCTCTGAAGTTTGTTCCAGAGTGAAAAATCCCAAATATTTTACATTGTTCAGACCATGAATCTCCTTTTCTTCCAATATTTTAGATAACATTGCTCCTTCTCCAATAAATAAAAACTCAATATCCTGTACTTCTTTTAATATTTTCGCTGCCTCCAATATATATTCTATCGAATTCGCAAGGCCTAATGCACCGAAATAAATTATTTTGAACGTATCTGGGGTAATTCCCAATTCTTTTGCAAGTGCACCATTCGTAGGTCTTTTATAAAATATATCAACATTTGACATGTTTGGAATCATCACAACTTTTTCTTTGGCGATTCCTGTTGATACAACCCCTTCTTCCATACCCGGAGAAAGTGCTATGATTTTTGATGCATTATTGTAAATGCTCTTTTCAAACCACCTTGCAATCCTTATTACAAGTTTATTTTTTACGGCACCCATTTGAATGGGTACTTCTGGCCATAAATCCCTTACTTCAAAAATGTATGGTACATTCTTTAATTTCTTAAGCATCAAGGCCGGAAAACCAATTGTCAAAGGAGTTGAACTTGCGATGACCAAATCAATATCCTTTACCCTAAAAGAATACCAGGTGGCCAGCAGCATAAATTGTACAAAAGCCAAAAATCTGCGGTAAACGCTCATTGAATTTGAATATTTGACCTTTAATGAAATCATTTCAATTCCATTATAATAATCTTTTTGTACGATTGTTCTGTTCTTTTTGCTGGTTCGTATCACTACTACTTCATGTCCGTTCTTAATCATTTCGGAACAATTCCAGTAAGCCCTTGTTGGCCCTGGAATATCTGGGGTCCCAAAATATTGATGAATGAATAATATCTTCATATTATACCCTTATTTTATTGGTGGTTGGAAATGCTTCTATATTTTGATTCATAGCTCTTAAGACAAAAAAATATCTTAATTTCTTTATTTGTTAAGAATATATTTTACATAAAGCAACATATTGTTCATTCATTGAATATTCAAAAGCATCAACCATCTATTTTTATTTTGGTTCAAACATTGGTTTACCATATCAAGCAATTCAACTGAGATCGTTTTAAAATGGCTGCATTTTATAAAATATCGTTAAAAGAAATACGTTGATTTGTTATCTAACGGACTTATCGCAGTAATTATTTCAATCTAAGCCTCAGTAATACAGCCAATTAATGTGAATAAATTATTGATTTAAGTTAAAAAATGGCGAAATGCCTAGATTGAATTCAATAGGGTATCTCTCGTTGATGGTTCATTCTTATATTTAAAAGTATGTTACTTAAACCTTGGATTATATTTAAGATCAATGCTTAAAGCACTTATTTTAGTGCAAAATTCCGAGCATTTTTTAGTTGGGTTATTTTAAGGCAGATTTAGCCAGCATATTGTAAACAAAAGATGCTTTGACCAAAAGCCATGGCGCATCGATATTATTTAGTCAAAAATGTCATACAAAGAATCAGCAATCGAAATTTCAATAATTATTCCTACTAATACCCCCGGTGGGTATCTCTTCGAATGTCTGAATAGTATAATTCTTCAAAAATATGAACTTCAAAAATTAGAGGTTATTTTGGTTTTGAATGGACCTAAGGACCCTTATTTTAATACCATCGAAAATTACGTGCATCAAAATTCAAAATTGAATTTGGTCCTAACTTATTGCGATCATGCGCATGTTTCGGCTGCCAGAAATATGGGGCTTAAGATGGCCCAAGGTGACTATGTAGTATTTATGGATGATGATGATCTACTATCCCCAACTTTTATCCAAGAACTCATTTCAAGTTCGACTAAAAATGGTGTGGTGTTTAGTAATGTAATGAGCATTATAAATAGTCCAGATGACGCCAACAAAAATTATCTTTCGGATACGTTTGACCGAAATATGGACATGGCCACGCATAATTGGATGACCCTTAGGAGTCACATGTCAGTTGTATGGGGCAAATTATTTCCTTTCTCAATGATCAAAGACGACAGCTTTAACTTAAAATTTAAGAACGGACAGGATGCGCTTTTTATGGCGTTGATTTCACATAAAATAAAAGAATATTCCCTGACCTCACCAGACGCTATCTATTATTGGCGAGACAGATCTAATTCGGCATCAAGGAAGTCAAATAAGGTTTCTTACGAAATTAAGAATACCATGCTCTTAATGTATCAATATATGCGTATCTACACAAGCGCACCTCATCGGTACAATATATTTTTTTTCATGTCAAGAATACTTGCGGTTCTGAAGCGACTTAGATATAGAATCCCTAAATCCTCTTGGTGAATTTTTAGATATAAGACCAAATGCTCTTCAACTCAATAGACTTTGCGATTTTCCTTCCGATAGTGTTCATACTCTATTGGTTTGTAACCAACCGAAATCTTAAACTGCAAAATTTTCTAATCGTTGTAGCAAGTTATCTGTTTTATGGTTGGTGGGACTGGAGGTTTCTTTCATTAATCCTTTTTAGCACTCTTGTTGACTTCACCGTAGGAATGGCACTAGCAAAGCAAGAAAATAAAACTAAGAGAACGGCATTACTTTGGACAAGCATTATCATTAATCTCGGTTTCTTGGGGTTTTTTAAATATTATAATTTTTTTCTAGATAATTTTATTCACGCTTTTTCATTCTTTGGGACTAAGATAACAGCCAACTCATTAAATATCATCCTTCCTGTAGGCATAAGTTTTTATACTTTCCAAACATTAAGCTATTCGATTGATGTTTATAAACGTAAACTTCAACCAACTAAAGAATTTGTTGCCTTTGCAGCTTTTGTAAGCTTTTTTCCACAATTAGTAGCCGGACCAATTGAAAGAGCCACACATTTACTTCCTCAATTTTATAAAAAAAGGATATTTGATTATACCAAAGCGGTAGATGGTATGAGGCAAATACTTTGGGGGCTTTTTAAGAAAATTGTAATCGCCGACAATTTTGCCAAATATGCAAACTTAATATTTAACCACTCAGATGATTACTCTGGTGGTTCACTCGTTCTAGGTGCTTTATTTTTTACTTTCCAAATTTATTGTGATTTCTCAGGATATTCAGATATTGCTATCGGTACTTCCAGGCTTTTTGGGTTTGATTTGATGCAGAATTTCAACTTTCCATATTTTTCACGGGATATCGCCGAATTTTGGAGGCGATGGCACATTTCCCTGTCAACTTGGTTTCGGGATTACCTTTACATTCCTTTGGGAGGTAGTCGAGGAGATACTCGAATGATCGTCAGGAACATTTTTATAATTTTTGTCGTTAGTGGCTTCTGGCATGGGGCGAATTGGACATTTATTATATGGGGTGCATTAAATGCTCTTTATTTTCTACCTCTTTTGCTTACTAAAAACAACCGAAATAATTTAGACGTTGTTGCAAAAGGTAAGATTTTTCCAAGCCTAAAAGAAGGAATAAGCATCTTATTAACTTTTGTTCTGATTGTTTTCGCATGGATATTTTTTAGAGCGGAAAACCTTTCACATGCCATATCTTTTATCTCGGGCCTACATAGAAAAACAGGTATAGGTATACAGCCATTTATTCATTCGGAAGCGCTCCAAAAGCTGATATTAGTATTCTTTTTTATTTTCTTTATGGTTTTTGAATGGATATATCGCGACAAACAATACGGCTTTCAAATTGCAGGATTGAATAAATACGTTGCGTG
>JBBRDV010000129.1:0-3689 GCA_038203565.1 Atribacterota bacterium | reverse complement strand
GACAATTAGAGGAAATTATTTTATCTTCTCCTGATAGAGTAGAACCCCGGTGTTCAGTTTATAATTTTTGTGGAGGTTGTCAATTACAACATATTGTTTATGAAAAACAATTAGAAATAAAAAAGGTAATGATACAGGATGTTCTTATGAGATTAGGTCATCAAAAATTGGAAGTATTACCGGTCATAGGAATGGAATATCCCTGGCGTTATCGTAATAAAGGCTCTTTCCAGGTGAACCAGGAAAAGAGGATGGTACGATTAGGATTTTACAAAGCAGGCAGTTATGATTTTGTATCGGCCAGTGGATGTGTCCTGTTCAGTTCGCAAATTAATAAATTGGTTAGCTATTTGGAAGATCAATTAAGTTTACAAAAAGTTGCGGTGTACGATAATAAGACAGGGAAGGGAAACCTAAGAAATATATTAATCAGAGAAAGTAAAAGCACTGCTGAAATAATGTTGGTTTTTATTACTAAAGAAGACAGCCTAGTCTTTGGCCAAAATATTTTAAATGATTTAGTCAGAACCTTTCCTCAAGTCGTCTCTATTTATCAAAATATTAATAGGAGCCCTATAGCGTCTTTACTGGGAAAAGATTTTAGGCTTTTAAAAGGGAAGCCTGATTTGGAAGATGCTATTGGTCCATTCAGATTTAAAATATCTCCCCGTTCTTTTTTCCAGGTTAACATAGTTCAGGCAGAAATATTGAATGAAAAAATATTAGAATATGCAAGTTTGAGCGGAAAAGAAACGGTTATCGATTCTTATTGTGGAACGGCGACTATTTCTATCTATCTGGCTAAGCAGGCCGAAAAGGTATATGGTATCGAAGTAGAAAAAAGTGCAGTCAAGGATGCTAAAATTAATTGTAGGTTAAACAGTATCTCCAATTTAAAGTTATTTAGCGGAAAAGCAGAAGAATGGCTATTTAAATGGAGGAAAAATGGCGAAGAAGTTCACCTTATTATAGTTGACCCACCACGTAGAGGTTGTTCTTTAAAAGTTTTAAAAGGGATTATAGAGATTGAACCAAAGAAAATTATATATATATCCTGTCATCCGGCAACTTTAGCTCGTGATTTAAAATATCTCACCAAAGACGGTGATTATAAATTAAAAAAAGTCTTACCTATTGATATGTTTCCCCAAACAAGCCACATTGAATGCATAGCATCTTTAGAAAGGTGAGTAATCTATTCAATAATTCCAACAGATCTCTCTCTGCTTACTTTTTAGGCAAATTTTATCATTTTATATCCTGCTCCCCTTTAATAAAAGCACTATTTGATCATAATAAATATATCAAAAAATATTCGTGATATTAAGATTTAATAAGAACTCATAGTTTTAATCATTATTGACATAAACTTTTATAAAATAATCTGCTTTATGCTATAATGAATGTCACCACTTATGCAAAAAAGCAAGATATTGTTTCGATGTGGCAGGTGTTTGTAAAAATGGCTAAAAACAGTATGAGCAAAAATAAATATTTTGCTTTATTCATCATGTGCATCATCATTTTTAATTTACTATTCATGCTTCCGATATCAGCACAGCAGGAAACCTTCAAGGATATAAAAATATTTAAAGACATCCCTTACACGGTGATTAAAGATGTCGATCCAAATTTCACCAGTCTTGACATTTACACACCATTAAGAGGTGAACATTTTCCAGTGATTGTTTTCATTCACGGTGGTACTTGGGTACTGGGGGACAAAGGCAGATTAAATGAAAAAATAAAATCATTTGTCAAAGCAAACTATATATATATTAGCATTAATTATCGATTGTCTCCAGATGTTCAACATCCACTTCATGCTATCGATGTAGCAAAAGCTGTGACCTGGATATATGAATATATTTCTGATTATAGCGGTGATCCTCTGAACATCTTTCTTTTAGGACATTCTTCCGGTGGTCATTTATCGGCTCTCATCGCCCTGGATGATCATTACCTCAAAAATTTAGGTTTTTCCAATAAAATTATAAGAGGAATCATAGGTTTGGATAGCGCTGCTTATCACCTTCCTACTCTTATTCAAAGTGAACCTGAAAATGACTATCTCTTTGAGATGGCATTTGGTAATAATTCCGATATTTGGGAAAAGGCTTCTCCAATTAATTACGTAGAAAAAATCCAAAGTACTCCTCCATTTTTATTAATTTATGCCGGTGATCGGGAAGTTTCCAAGGTGGTTAATCTGGCTTTTTTTGATGCGTTGCGAAAATCGGAGCACGAGGTAGATTTATACTATTCACCTGATAAGAATCATGTAAGCATTGAACGCGACTTGGGGAAATCCGGAGATATTACCACCGAAAAAATTTTTCAATTTATTAATAAACACTTAAAAAATCAATAATAAAACCGGTAAAATCCGGTAGATAAAATATTTTTAATTACTATTTCAATTTAAGGGTCAAAATCTTGTAAGTAAAATTTTTTATTACTAAACAGCCGGGTAATCAAACGCAAAGTGTTTTTTATTAAATAAATTGTATTAATAGATTTTAAGATACCATATCCTGTTTTGCAAAAATTGTTAATTAATTTTGTCCTTTTCTCTTCGAAATAACTCCAACAGAGAAATAATAATTATCATAGATAAATGGGGCAATTCATTTCTTTCTAAGGGAAAAGCCACTCTTTTAACTCTCTAAAAAAGCAATAAAATCAAACGAACCAGGAGGGATACTATGGCCAAAGAATAAAGGGTAGGGAAGATACCCTGTCTTCTCATTTCATTGGCAATTAACCCTGGGATGATATAACCTATACTTCGAAGTTCAATGCCAGAGATGGGCATTTTAATAATCATCTCTTCGATTAACCACTTTAATAAGAAACTAACCAATACCATAGTTAAAAATCTGCGCCGGCCATATAGAATGATATAATTGGAAAGGATCTTTACTGCAAAATAAGTTAGCAAGGCCACAAGCAAGGTTACCAATATTCTGATCGGTTGATCTAAAAATAAAGCGACATAACCGGGAACTACTATCCCCCCGGGGGAGAAACCAACAATTTCATAAAAGGCAAAACTAACCATTACTCCTATTCCGATAGCTTGATAGATCATCTTTCTTCTCCAAATTCATTAAAATATTCTATCAGTTTTTGCCCCATGCCTTTGGTATTTCCCAAACCGATAAGCAAGGCTTTATTTTCAGTAAACTGTAAAACAAGCTGTACTATTTTTCCTATATCTTGCATCCCGGATAAATTTATTATCTTATTGGGAGATACTTTTAACTTTAAAAGAGTCCTTTCCACTAATTTGCTTAAGGATCCGACTAATAATATTTTGGAAAAGTGTATTTCCTTGGCTAATAGATGAGAAAATTGAATATCACGTAGGACCCGATCTTCTCGACTATTCATGATAGCTATTACCGATAAGCTTTTTAAATAGGTTTTTTTATTTATATTTTCCCAGATTAATAGAGTAGATGTTCTTTCGTTTGCAGCAAAAGCATTGACAAAGAATATAATTTTATTTCCTTTGGATAATTCATAGATCTTTAGGGCCCCAGGATCGGGGCTTGCTTTTAATATCCCCCGTAAAGCTACCTCTTCATCTACTCCAAGAAGTTTATTGACCCGAAGGGCGATAGAAACATTTTCTTTAAAATTCATATAGTTAAATTTTTCAAGTGTATTGCTGGAAACAAAGTTTG
>JBBRDV010000128.1:0-3707 GCA_038203565.1 Atribacterota bacterium | reverse complement strand
TAAGTTTAAGCAAAAAAAGATTAATGTGCTGGTGGCAACCGATGTGGCCGCGCGTGGTATAGATGTCAGTAATATGACTCATGTCATCAATTATGCTCTTCCTCAGGACCCCGAATCATATGTGAACAGAATCGGTCGTACCGGGAGAGCAGGTAAACAGGGAACGGCCATAACCTTTATTACACCGAGTGAATATAATAAACTGATGTTTATTCAGCGTATAGCCAAGACCGATATAAAAAAGTCAAAAGTACCCAATGTTAAGGATATTATTAACGCAAAGACCAATAAGATAAACGAAGATATAACAGCTATTAACAGCGAAGGGATAGATAATACCTATTATAATTGGGCTAAAAAACTTCTGGATAATAATAATCCGACTCAGATACTTGCCAAAATACTAAATTACAGTTTTGATAATAAGCTTAACCCTGGCCTGTATAGCGAAATACAGGATTTATCAGATAAAAACAGAAGAATAGAGATAGAAGGCAAAGCAAGGCTATTTGTGGCATTGGGCAAGAAAGATAAGATAAGCCCCAGTAAACTGGTAAAGTTTATTATCCAAAATACCGGGGTCAGGAATTCGGTGATTGATCAGGTAGAAGTATATAATGACTTTTCTTTTATCACCGTACCTTTTAAAGAAGCCGAGACTATTTTAGGTGTCTTTCAAAAAAAATCCGGGAAGAAAAAATCGATGGTAGTTAAAGCCAGAAAAAAAGTAAAATAGTTATTTCTAGCTAAGCGAAATAGAGCCAGGATAGATTAGGTAATCTTTCTTTGTGTAAATATATTATAAATAAAGAAAAGGAGGAGATCTCATGAATAATACTCGGTTAAGAAAAACTTTATCAATCCTAAACTTATTAGGCTTTCTCGGTATGGTTTTCATAAACTATCTTGCTGTCACGCTTCCTTTAAATAACAAAACAACCGGTGAGTTATCTGATCAATACCCTAATTTGTTTGTTCCGTCAGGATTTACTTTTTCAATTTGGGGAGTAATCTACCTATTACTTGCTATTTTCATTGTTTATCAGTTGGTCTATACTTTTAGAAAGAATACGCAAAATATTTCTTTCCTGGAAAAAATAGGTATCCTATTTTTTCTTTCTTCTCTTGCCAATTTTAGCTGGATTTTTGCCTGGCACTTTGAACTTGTCCCTCTATCCCTTTTTCTTATGTTAATCCTGTTGGGTTCTTTAATAGCCATCTATCTAAAACTACAGATTGGCAGGTCGGATTCATCAAGATCTGAAAAATACTTGGTTCATCTTCCCTTTAGTGTGTATCTTGGTTGGATTACCATCGCCACTATTGCCAATACCACCGCACTTTTAGTAGATCTTGGCTGGAACCGATTTGGGTTCAGTGAACCATTCTGGACTGTAGTTGTTATCATCATCGGTATAGCTATTTCACTCCCTATACTTTTTTATCGAAAAGATATTTTCTACTGTCTGGTAGTGGATTGGGCTTTATTCGGTATACTAATAAAACGACTGGCTACCGATGTTATGCCAGTTCAAAGCATCATCACGGTTGTAATTTTTGGATTAGTGCTTATTTCACTTGGAATAATTGTACAGATAATAAGAAGGAAGGTTTACTAAAAAAATAAACAGCGCCATTCAGGAAGAAAGATTCAAATAAAAGAGTAAAGAAAGAGGCAGGAGATGGAGGATGTAAAAATAGCAAAAGGATATATCCCTGGTTCGATCGGCCGGGTTGCCGAACTTCATGGTGTCTACTACATAAAATATTTGGAAATATGTACAGGAGGCAGGAAATGAAAAACCCATATACACTCATTGTTTCTTTGGGCTTGATTATTATATTTATAGCTTTAGTAAATACCGTCAGTTTTAGTCAGGATAAATCAATAGAAGAACTATACTTTCAGGGAGTTGATTTATTAGAAAATAAAAAACAATACGAAGAAGCACTTACTTATTTCCAACAGATTATCGAGTTAGACCCGGGTCACGCAGAAGCTCATTTCCAAATTGGCAAGATATTTAGAACCACTGGTCAATTTGAAAAAGCAATAACCTATTATCAAAATGCAATCAATTTGAAACCCGATTATAGTTCAGCTTATTACGGATTGGGGCTTGCCTATCTGGAGCTTAAAAAAAATAAAGACGCATTGGAAGCTTTTAAAGAAGCGGTTCGCAGTAAAACGGATTTTGCCAGTGCCCATTACGGCCTGGGGCTGGCATATAATGAATTAGAAAGATATGATGAGGCTATTGCGGCCTTTCAGCAGGCTTTACTGCTTGACCCCGAGGATACGCAAACTTATTATGGTTTGGGAATTACCTATGAGCAAATCGGCGAGTATCAAAAATCAATTGATAACTTTGAGAAGACAGCACAATTACAACCGGATTACGGTAAAACATTTTATCATTTAGGGATGAATTACCAAAAGATGGAAAAATATCCGGAGGCTGTCGAAAACCTGGAAAAGGCTGCAAATTTCCTACCCGATTCTGCTGGCGAAATTTATTACACCATAGGCATGATTTACCGAAAAATGGAAAATAATGAAGACGCTGCTATCGAAAGCTTTAAAAAAGCAACCCAAATGAATCCTCAATATGCCGATGCTTTTTTCTATTTAGGATGGCTCTATAATAAAAAAGAGGATTATGAGAAAACCATAGAGGCTTACCAGGAAGTTATTCGCATCAATCCTGATTATACTTATATTTATTACAACTTAGGCTGGGCTTATGGGGAACTGGAAAAATACCAGGAAGCCATTGATGCTTTTAATAAGGCGGTGAAACAAAATCCGGAAGACGCAGATTCTCATTATGGCCTGGGATGGGCGTACAGCCAATTAAAGGATTATGAAAAAGCTATTGAATCCTTTAAACAGGTTATACGCATTCAGCCGGATTATACTTTTGCTCACTATAGCCTGGGAATGATTTATCTGGTTCAGGGGGATAAAAATGCTGCCCTGGACGAATATAAAATTCTTAAAGATTTTGATCAGGAGACAGCAGACCGATTGTTTGATATGATTTATAAATAATTAAAGAGACACCCCTTAATATTCTATTTATAATATTTATTGAGTGAGGCAATGAATGATAAAAAAAATATACAATTATAAGCATATTATCTGGGATTGGAACGGAACCTTGGTGGATGATGTCTGGTTAGTGGTAGAAGTAATGAATAAGATGTTAAAAAAACGTCACCTACCCAGGATTGATTCAAAAAAATATAGGGAAATATTTGATTTCCCGGTAACCAAATATTATTCAAAACTGGGATACAATTTTTCTGATGAATCATTTGAGGGGCTTACTGATGAGTTTATTAGCGAATATTACACGCGTTTTAATAAGTGTAAGCTATTTGATGAAGTAGAAGAAGTGCTGAAAAAAATAAAGGATAGAGGAATATCCCAGTCAATTTTATCTGCTTCAAAAGAAGATATCCTGATAGAGAAGATTAAACATTATGGCATCGATAAATATTTTTTTAGAATAATAGGTTTAGAAAACCACTATGCCGAAAGTAAAGTCGAAAGAGGAAAAGATTGGATAGCTAAGTTAGATTTACACCCACAAGAGGTGCTTTTAATAGGAGATACTATCCACGATTACGATGTTTCAAAACAGATGGGCTGCGATTGTTTACTGGTGGCCAATGGACATCATAGTTATGAGAGGCTTGCAAAG
>JBBRDV010000127.1:0-3853 GCA_038203565.1 Atribacterota bacterium | reverse complement strand
CTGCTTAATGAAGGAATAGCTAAATTGAAAAAGTCAGCTAAATGGGATGAATTGATTATTAAATATTTTAGTGAATAAAAGATATAATAAAGGTGGAGAAAATGTATTCTTATCTTTAGGTTATTTCTCCACCTTTATTTGGTTATAAAGTGAGAATAATAACTATGAATGAAAATCTTGCATTAATTTACCAATCTCTTCCTTATTTACTTAAAGGCTGTGCGATAACTATTGGATTGGTAGGGGGGGCTTTAAGCCTGGGTTTTGTAATAGGGATTCCCATGGCGGTAGGTCAAGTTTATGGGAATAAATATTTATCTGGTCTAATTTCTCTTTATGTCTGGTTCTTCCGGGGACTCCCCGAATTAGTTCTTCTTTTTCTTTTTTATTTCGGACTATTTTCTCTTATAGGGCTTAATTTATCTGCTTTTACGGCTGCTATCCTGGTTTTAGGGTTACGAAGTGCTGCTTATCAATCACAGATTTTTCGAGGAAGCATGCAATCACTCGGTGAGGGGCAGATGTTAGCTGCTCGTTCTTTAGGAATGAAGAAATCTGAGGCAATTTTGTATATAATTTTGCCCCAAACTTTGCGGATTTCTATCCCCGGCTGGTCTAATGAATATGCTATTCTTTTAAAAGATTCAGCAATTACTTATGCTATAGGGGTAATGGAAATATTAACCAGGGCGAATTTTATTGCTACCCGGACCTATAAACCTATGCCCATTTTTCTCACCTGTGCAGTAATATTCATAATTTTAACTTATGGCGGAGTGAAAATTCTTGATCTTTTAGAAAATAAAGTGAGAATTCCTGGTTATGGAGAGAGGAGAAGTGAAATTTAAATAAGATGCAGAAGGATAAAAATCTTGTATTGCGTGTAGAAGATATACATAAAAGATATGGAAAAGAAGAGATATTAAAAGGGATTTCTTTTGAAATTAAAAAAGGAGAGACTAAAGTTATTATCGGTCCTTCGGGAAGCGGGAAAAGCACCCTGCTTCGCTGTATTAATCAATTAACTATACCGGATAGTGGTCAAGTCTGGTTAGAAAATGAGGAAGTAACTCATACTAAGAAAAATATTAATCAGTTTCGCCAAAAAATGGGTATGGTTTTTCAGGATTTTAATTTATTTGATCATTTAACCGCTTTAAATAATGTGGAAATAGGTTTGGTTAGAGTAAAAAAGATGGATAAAAAGGAAGCTAAAGATAAAGCGATAGAAGAATTAAAACAAGTTGGTTTGGAAAAGCAAGCTGATTTATATCCGGCACAACTTTCGGGAGGACAAAAACAAAGAGTATCTATAGCCCGAGCTTTAGCTATGGATCCCAAAGTGATGCTTTTTGATGAGCCTACTTCTGCTCTTGACCCTGAGCTCATTGGAGAAGTGTTAGAAGTAATAAAAAAATTAGCTCTTAATGGAATGACTATGGTAGTGGTAACCCATGAAATGGGTTTTGCCCGTTCGGTAGCAAATGAGATTATATTTATGGAGGGTGGAAGAATAATAGACCAAGGTTCCCCTTATAAACTTTTTACTAATCCGGACCAGGAGAGAACCAGACAATTTCTTTGTAAAATAACTGAACTCTACGGAAAGTCGGAAGAAGAAAAATGAGCGATATTAATTTTATTCGAGAGATACTTTTGCCCCCTGTATTAGAAGGAACAGTAGTTACTCTTAAATTGATAGTCGCATCAATTCCTTTGGGACTAATTTTGGGGATTCTAATAGCTGTAGGGCGGGTATACGGGAATAGACTTATTTCCTCTTTTTGTACTATTTATACCTTATTTTTTCGTGGTACACCTTTACTAGTGCAGCTTTTTATTCTCTATTTTGGGTTCCCCTCTATAGGTATTTTCTTTTCTCCTTTCGCTGCAGCAGTAATAGGTTTTATTCTTTGCAGTGGAGCATACCACTCAGAATATATAAGAGGTGCTATCCAATCGATAAAAACTGGTCAGATGATGGCTGCTGAAGCCTTAGGTATGACCAGATTCAAAGCTGTTTTATATATTATTCTCCCTCAAGCCTTAAGAAGGGCTATTCCCGGATGTTCCAACGAGATTATTTATTTGATAAAATATTCATCACTTGCTTTTATGGTTACCTGTGTAGAATTAACCGGGGCAGGAAAAATAATTGCTTCTCGTTATTTTGAATATACAGAAGTTTTTATTGTAGTAGGAGCAATATATCTATTAATGGTTTCCGTGGTTACCAAATTACTTGGTATGTTAGAGAAAAAATTAGAAATTCCTGGGATAGGGTAATTATAAACGGAGATATAGCATATGAAAAAAAGATTATAAAACGTAATGATTTAGGCCAATGTATTTGATGCAGATAGAAAATAAAATAATAAAAGGAAAATTTAAATGATAGAAAAGATAGTTTTAGATATTTCTTATCTAAAGTATCCTCCACCAGAGAAATTATGTAAGGAACTAGAAGAAGAGGTAAAAAAAGTTAATATTTATCCTTCAGGGAATTACGATAAGCTTAGAATGAAATTTGCTAAATATGTAAAAGTCAAAAAGGAGAACATTTTACCTGGCAATGGTTCAGACGAGATCATTGATTTAATTACAAGGGTTTGGAAAGGAAAAATACTTATTCCTATTCCCACTTTTTCTCAGTTTGAGATAGCTGCAAACAGAGAAGGTTCAGAAAAAGTCTTAGTTAGCTGCTTAGAGAATGGGGTGTATACAATTAATTATTCTGTTCAACAGTTAAGAGAGGCTTCTTTAGTGTGGGTATGTAATCCTAACAATCCAACGGGCAGCAAAATTCCCCGAGGGAAAATAATCCATATTTTAAAGGAATCGAGAGGAATAGTGGCTGTTGATGAATGCTATTACGAATATTTAGGAGAAACCATTGTAGATTTAATAGATGAGTTTAATAACTTAATTGTACTGAGAAGTTTTTCTAAGAATTTTGGTTTAGCAGGTTTGAGACTTGGTTTCGCCATTTCTGCTTCTGAAAATATAAAAAAATTAGAATCTTTAAAGCAAATTTTCAATGTAAATAGAATAGCGGAAAAATTTGGAGAAAAAATTATAGATTATATAAGCTATTATAAAGAAATATGGAAAGAGATAAAATTGACCAGAGGTAAATTTATTGAGAAAGTAAAGCAAATAGGATTAAAGCCATATAACTCCTACGCAAATTTCGTATTGGTGGAGTTTAAAAATAAAGGAGAGGCGGAAAGGATATGGGGAAATTTAAAAGAAAATGGTATTTATACATTTCCCGCATGGAGCGAAGAGTTTTCGGGCTTGGAGAAAAAATTTATAAGATTTACTGTAGGTACAGAAGAAGAGATGAATAAAACAATAAAAATTTTATCAGAATCTTTCTGGCAAGCCCATCGAGGAAGTTAAAAGAGAATTAGGTCTAAAAGAAGTTATAATTGTTCGGCAGGGAAAGACCTGGGACTGCCCGAATTTCATTCGAGTTACTATAGGAACTGATTATGAGAACCAGGAATTTATCCAAGCTTTAAAAGATGTACTAAAATTTTAGTGTGAAGGAGATATGAATTTGAGAAAGTTATTAACCGGCAATGAAGCTGTTGCTGAAGGAGTAATCGAGTCAGGAGTGGAAGTTGTTACCGGATATCCGGGCACTCCTTCAACGGAAGTAGTTCTGACTCTACTGCCTCAAAAAAAAGAATTAGGGATTCATATAGAGTGGAGTGTAAATGAAAAAGTAGCTTTTGAAATTGCTGCTGGCGCTGCCTGGGCTGGAAAAAGGGCTCTGGTGACTATGAAGATGTCGGGAGTGAATGTAGCTGCTGATTCTTTGGCTTCTATTGCTTATAGTGGCTGTTCG
>JBBRDV010000126.1:0-3858 GCA_038203565.1 Atribacterota bacterium | reverse complement strand
ATTTATCCGGACGAAATTGTTCTACTGGGAAAAGAATCGGTCTTTATTCCTTATACGGATCCGGGGGTTAAACTTGCTCAAAAAGCAAAAAAAGAAATTGAGATATTTTTAGATAAACATGGAGAAAGACCTAAATCTATTTATATCCAGAATCATGGATTTGTTGCTTTGGGATCTACCCCGACTGAAGTAGAAAATATTACTTTTATGGCAGATAAAGCAGCGGAAATTCGTTTTGGTGCATTACTTGCAGGAGGGATAAATACTTTTTCCGAAGATATAGTAAACTATATAGCTGAAAGAACAGATGAAAAATACAGACAAAGTCTATTTGAGGAACAGAGATAGAAGGAGTAGGGTGATGCAAAAATTCATAGCTATCGATATTGGTGCAGAAACTGGGAGAGTGATTGTTGGGGATGTATCAAAGATGGAGACAATATATCGTTTCCCCAATCATTTAGTAAGGGTTAGGGATAGTATTTTTTGGGATATTCTGGGAATATTCAATGAGACAAAGAAAGGTTTAAAAATTGCTTTTAAAAAATATCCTGGTCAGATAGCGAGCATTGGTATAGATACCTGGGGAGTTGATTATGTTCTTTTAGATGACGACGGAGATCTCTTGTGGAATCCCTATCACTATCGAGATAAGAGAACAGATAATATCATGGAGGTAGTTTTTAATATAATACCCAAAAAGGAAATATTTACCGAGACTGGCATTCAATTTATGCAGATTAATACTATCTATCAACTATACTCATTTGCAAGGGAAAAACCTCAAGTCTTAGGAAATGCAAGATATTTTCTGACCATTCCTGATCTTTTAAACTACTGGTTGACTGGAATTATAAAAAATGAATATTCAATTACTACCACTACTCAGCTCTATAATCCTATGAAAAAGGACTGGTCGATCAAGATACTAGATAAACTTGGATTTAAAAAGGAGATATTTGGAGAAATAATTATGCCCGGAACAGAAATCGGGAAACTTTTACCGGTTGTTGCGCAGGAGATTGGCGCTGATTCAGAAGTAGTGATTATTGCTCCTGCCTGCCATGATACCGGATCTGCGGTTGCGGCGGTTCCAATTGAAGATAATACTCATTATGCCTATATTAGTTCAGGTACCTGGTCTTTAATAGGAATAGAATCTCCAAAACCAATTATCAATGAAAAAAGTTTTAAATTTAATTTTACCAATGAAGGTTCTGCTGATGGCGGCTTCAGGTTTTTAAAGAATGTTACTGGCTTCTGGATTATTCAGGAGTGTAAAAAATTCTGGGATGAGAAGGTAAAGTCGTATTCTTATGATGAACTGACTGAAATAGCTTTAAAATTTGGTCCTGCAAATTTTAGAATTGACCCTGATGATTCAAGATTCTTAAAACCCGGTTTAATTGATGACAATATGCCAGATAGAATAAAAGCTTATTGCCAAGAAACAGGGCAAAAAGTTCCAGAGTCACCTGCAGAGATTACCAGAGGGATCGTGGAGAGTTTAGCAGATAAATATACAGAGACTATTAAAATAATAGAAGAAATTACCGGTAAATCTATCAAAGAGATATATATTATAGGAGGGGGAAGTCGAAACGGTCTTCTGTGTCAGCTTGTGGTTAAGGCAACGGGTTTGCCTGTTTTTGCAGGACCAGTTGAAGCAGCTGCCCTTGGGAATCTAATGATTCAGGCAAAATCTATGGGGCAGATTAAATCAACTGTGGAGGGTAGAAAGATAATCAGAAGATCTTTTGATATTAAAAAATACTTACCTGAAGAATAAAGATAAAATTAGTTAAATATGAAATATTTATTTTAAGAATATCAAATTATTATTTTATTTATATATTATTTAGAAGAATGGTAAAGTACACCAAGGAGGATTTAAAATGGCTATAGTAGTACTTATGCCCAAACAAGGACAATCTGTTGAATCCTGTCTTATTATTAAATGGAACAAAAAAATAGGAGATAAAGTAAAAGCCGAAGAACCTATTTGCGAAGTGGAAACCGATAAGGCAGTCTTTGAAGTAGTCGCCCCTGAAGCAGGAACAATACTAAAAATTTTTTATGAAGAGGGAGACGATGTGCCAGTTCTTAATACTATTGCCATAATCGGGCAACCGGGAGAAAATATTGACCATCTTATCCCCCAAAAAACCGTCTCTATTCCCAAGGAAGAATATGTAGAAAATCAGAAAGCCATCACTCCAGATGAATCCCCTAAAAAAACAAAACCTTCTCTTGAGACTGGCTTAATGCCTATATCTCCGCTTGCCCGACGCTTTGCAGAAAAAAAAGGAATTGATTTTTCCCAACTTATCGGTTCAGGTCCGGGAGGAAGGATTGTAAAAAAGGATATAGAAAAAGCATTATCTGAAGGTGAACTGCTTGTTTCAAGTACGGTTAGTGAAAATTATTTTGGACCGGTTAAGGAGATTAAGGTAGAAGGAGTGCGGAAGATTATATCTGAAAGAATGCTTAAGTCTTTACAAAGTACTGCTCAACTTACTTTAAATACTTCTGTTGATGCTTCTAATTTATTGGCTTGTCGGGAATCGCTAAAATCCAGTCCCCAACTGAAAGGGTTAAGCAAAATTAATATGAATGATTTTCTACTTTATATCGTTGCTAATATTCTTTCCAAATTTAAAAACATGAATGCTCATTTCCTTAAAGATAAGATACTTGAATTTGAACAGGTACATCTGGGATTTGCTGTAGACTCACCGCGAGGGCTTATGGTACCGATCATCCGTAATGCCCACCTCTTATCCTTAAAGGAAATTTCTAAAGAAGCAAGACGATTAATTACTGCCTGTCAAGAGGAAACTATCTTACCGGATGAACTTACCGGAGGGACTTTTACGGTTACCAATCTTGGAACAATGGGTATTGAAAGTTTTACTCCTATTTTAAATATTCCTCAAGTGGCAATTCTTGGTGTATGCAATGTTTCTCTTAAACCAATTATGAAAGAAGGTAAAATACAATTTATTCCTCACATAGGTTTATCGCTTACCTTTGATCATCGAGCAGTAGACGGTGCTCCAGCAGCTAAATTCCTGCAGGAACTTAATAGGTTAATAGCTAATTTTAATTTGACAGATATAAAGTTGCAATAAATAATAGAAAAAGATTGGTGATTTGTTCATTATTAGAAAAGAGCCAGATATTTTAACAGAAAGGAGAAAGTTATGCCTAAATCTATTTTTATTGACCCCAAAGAAGTCAGAAAGCCACAGATATTAAAAATAAACGACATTCCCATAAATCAGTATAAACCTGATATAAAAAAAGAGAAAAAGAAGTATGGAGAAAAAAAACTCCTTAAAATTTACTATGATATGCTCATCATCCGAGAATTTGAATCCATGCTTAATTCCATAAAAACTCAAGGGTCTTATGAGGTGATTGAATACAATCATTTAGGCCCTGCTCATTTATCTATCGGTCAGGAATCATCTGCTGTGGGTCAGTGTGTCCCTCTTGGTATCGAAGATTTTATTTTCGGTTCTCATCGCAGTCATGGAGAAGTTTTAGCCAAGTGTTTTTCCGCTATAGATGAATTAGAGGAGAATGAGCTTCTTAAGATAATGAAATCTTATATGGATGGAGCCTGCTTAAAAGTAGTGGAAAAGGAACATAAAGGTAACATTAAATCACTTGCTCAAGATTTTGTACTATACGGAGTTCTTGCCGAGGTATTTGGACGAGCTAACGGTTTTAATAAGGGTTTGGGTGGTTCGATGCATGTTTTTTTTGCACCCTTTGGTAGTATGCCCAATAATGCTATTGTAGGAGGGGCAGCGGATATTTCGGTAGGTGCTGCTCTTTTTAAAAGAATTAATC
>JBBRDV010000125.1:0-3903 GCA_038203565.1 Atribacterota bacterium | reverse complement strand
ACAGGACCTCCATATATGTTATTGATTATTGCTACAGTTGTGGTTGGCGGTACTGCGCTAAGTGGTGGTATAGGTGGGGTGTATAATACTTTGCTTGGCAGCCTTCTTCTTAGTATGCTGAAGAATGGCATGAATGTTATAGGTATAGATATCTACTATCAGCAGATTATCTATGGGGCTATAATCATTGCTGCGGTTTCACTGACATTGGATAGATCTAAGATTAAGATTGTAAAGTAGTTAGAATAGTTCTGTAGTAAAAAAGCTGTAGAAATATTATTTGAAAATCTAAAGAAAAAAAAGATTCCACTTATACTTGTTAGGCAAATATTATGTTACAATTTAGCTTATTCTTGCTTAATTATCATTTTATAACTCCTTATTTATCATAAAATCATATACGAGGAGTTATCAAATAAAAAATAAACGTTAAGAGAAATATACAAATAGGGGGAAAGAAATGATGTATGGATATTGGGGTAGAGTATTAAGGGTTAATTTAACCACTAAAAAGTATACAATCGAAGAAGTACCTTTAGAGGTTTGGAAACAATTTGTTGGTGGTTCAGGTTTTGGGGCTAAGGTTATTTTGGAGGAAACACCTCCTAAGGTTGATCCTTTATCTCCGGAAAATAAAATTATCTTTGCAGTGGGAGCCTGGCAGTCAGTGAAAGCTCCAGGAAGTGCTAAATGGAGTGTAGTCACTAAATCTCCTTTAACTAAAACTTTTCTTGATTCGGCAGGTGCCGGGCATTGGGCTCCGCTTTTTAAAAAAACTGGTTATGATGCATTAATAATAGAAGGAAAGAGTGAATTCCCTGTATATCTTTATATTACAGAAGATGAAATACAATTTAAAGATGCCTCTCATATTTGGGGAAAAGATACGATTGAAACGACAAAGATGATTAAGCAGGAAATAGGCAATACCCGGGTTAGCATGTTGAACATAGGTCCGGCAGGAGAGAGATGTAATCCAATTGCCTGCATTACTTGTGATGGTGAGAGTTTCGCCGGGCGTGGGGGAGCCGGAGCAGTTTTAGGCTCAAAAAAATTAAAAGCCATTGTTTCCTTTGGAAGAAAACAGGTTCCTGTTTATGATTTAGAGGGCGCTAAAAAGAAATCAATTGAATTAATGAAAATCCTGGTAAAACAAGGTGCTAGTGGTACCAAACATGGTACGCCACAAGTTGTAACTCCAGCTGAAGAAAAAGGCGATTTACCAATGAAATATTGGACTCAAGATAAATGGGCAGATGCACCAAAGATTAGTGCACCAAATTACACTACTACTCTAAACGCAAAACCACTATATTGTGCAAATTGCCCTATTGGTTGCCATAGACATATTAAGATAGAAAGACCTGAGGAATTTGTATTTGAAGGGAGCGGCCCCGAATATGAAACATTGGGCATGATGGGAGGAAGTTTTCTTTGTTCTGATTTGATTGCTATCTGTAAAGCAAATTATATTTGCAATAGTATGGGTATTGATACAGTATCAACCGGAGCCTGGATTAGTTTTTTAGCAGAATGTTGGGAGATGGGTCTTATTAATGAAAAGGATACCGACGGTCTTAAGATTGAATGGGGAAATGGTAAAGTATTAGTTAAACTGACCGAAAAAATTGCAAAATTAGAAGGTATAGGAAAATGGTTTAAAGAAGGTATTCAAGGAGCATCTAAGATTATTGGTCCAAAATCAGAAGATTTAATTGTACATACTAAAAATATGGATTATCCGGCACATGATCCTAGATGTAGTGTAAGTTTTGGTGTAAATTATGCTACCGGTACTAGGGGTGCTTGTCATGTACGAGGTGCTGCAGGGGATCCTTATTATAGTATGTATCCTGAATTAGGTATAAAAGAAGATGAAACACTTGACTCTATGGATAAGGCAGCGGAACGTACCTTTATCGTTCAAAACATTAATAGTTTTTTCAATCAACTTACAATTTGCTTTTTCATGTTTGCGTTTGCGGGTATGACTCTAACTCAAATGCTTGAAATATTTAATTCTGTGACAGGTTGGGATTGGACAGTGGATGAAGTCATTGATGCCGGCAGAAGAGCTTTTACTATTCAACGATTGATTAATGTTAGAGATGGGATAACAAAAAAGGATGATATATTACCTAAGAAAATGACAATAGCCGCTAAAGAAGGAGGCAGAAAAGGTAAAGCCCCCCTTCCCCATAATAAAGCTTTAGAAGAATACTATAGATTAAGAGCATGGGATAAAAATGGTATTCCCACAAAAGAAGCTCTAACAAGACTTGGTTTAGATGAATATATTAAATATTTAATTTAATAGTTCTATTTAAGAAAAATATCATCATAATGTTTTTTATGTTCAGGATAATACTTTATTTCCAATTTTATGGGGAAGCAAGGAGGTTTTATGTTAAACCTTAAAGAAAAAAGAATGCAAAATTTATTTAATGCGGAAACAGGTAGAACTCTTATGGCTTCCATTGATCACGGATTATATATGGGCGCAGTAAAGGGCATAGAACATCCAGTAGAAGTTATCAAAGAATTTATTGAATGTGATTTGGACGGCATATTACTTAGTTTAGGACTAAATAAAATATCAACTGAAATATTTAAACAAAAAAAATATTTATCTAAAATATTAACCCTGGATTATATTTTACTGTCTAAAATTCCTGGCATAGTAGAAGAAATATTTGCTTCAAGCCACTAAAGATTCTATAGATGTAGGCGGTAAGGGTATTGTGTTTGGCATGGATGTCTGGCAAAATACTAATAGAAAAAAAATAATTCATGCTTTGAGAGATATTATTCATAAAAATAAAGGAATAGATGAAGTAACAGATAAATATAATATAAATTAATTTATTTAACTAAAGTCTACATAATTAAAAGATATATCATTTTTAAAAGGAGAAAGGAATATGAATAAAAATTATCTAAAAAAAGCGTTGCAGAATGGTAAAACTGTATTTGGACCATTTTTAAAATTTACTGATCCGGCAGTAGTGGAAATTATGGGATTTGCCGGATTTGACTTTGTAATCATTGATGCAGAACATGGGCCTATCTCCATGCAAAGTGCTCAAAATATGATAAGGGCAGCTGAAACTGCAAATATTACTCCCATTATTCGAGTAGCCAACAATGATGAATCTCTTATTTTAAGAGCATTGGATATCGGAGCTCAAGGAGTAGAAATTCCTCAGATTAATTGTAAATCTGATGCCCTACGAGCAGTAAAGTCAGTTAAGTACTCCCCTCAGGGTGAACGTGGAGTCTGTCGATATGTTCGTGCTGCGAATTATTCTTCCATGGATAAATTTAAATATTTTAAATCTGCCAATGAAGAAACCATGATTATTGCCCATATAGAAGGGGTAGAAGGTATAAATAATTTAGATGAAATATTATCAGTTCCCGGTATGGATGTTATTTTTATTGGTCCCTATGACCTTTCTCAATCTTTGGGTATTCCTGGAGAGGTTAATCATTCTTTAGTCATCGAAAAGATGAAAGAGGTAGTTTTAAAGTGCAAGCAAAATAAAATTGCCGTGGGAACTTTTGCTGATGATATTCAGACTGCGAAAAAGTGGATTTCTTTGGGAATACAATATATGTCTTTTTCCGTTGATGTGGGCATTCTTTATGAAGTGAGTAAGCAAATTGTAGAAAAATTAAAGAAATAAAAGGAAATGATAAAAAAATTAATAAAGAAGGTCATTTAGATGAATAAAACCCTTGAGAAAATCGGTGAACTGGGGATTGTTCCGGTGGTTAAAATTGAAAAAGCCGAAGATGCGCTTCCTCTGGGGAGAGCACTTATCAATGGTGATCTCCCTATTGCTGAGATTACTTTCAGAACTTCTGCTGCAGAAGAGTCATTTAAAATCTTAAACCGAGAAC
>JBBRDV010000124.1:0-3991 GCA_038203565.1 Atribacterota bacterium | reverse complement strand
ATGAATTTTTCCTTGTCTTCTTCATCAATCAATATATCTTTTCTTTCATTGCCCCGGAGCATGATGTGATATATTCCTGTTTTACTGTATTTTCTGGGATATCTGGGCACTTGATCACCTCTTTAGGTCATCTTATACCTTGGGGGTAATGTTGTCAAGAGAACCGTCCCTATGACATTCGGGGATTATTCAACAAAACAATTAATTTTTCGCCAATTTCATTATCTTTAAATACAAACTTTGTATCAAAAAGTATACTACCCGGTTTAAGTTCTGTCATGATCTAACATCTTATGGGTTTCTTGAATGAATTTCTGTCTTACTGTGGCTTCTTCTTTGCTAATAGATTCTACCGTATCATCGATAGCCAACATATAATTTATTTTCTTTTCTCCTTTGCTTTTTAAAGTTGTATACCAAGGTTTTTCCTTTAAGTGACTTATTTCGGTCATCTCTTCTGCTTTGGCATATTTATATATTTCGGCTACTTCTTCTAAAATCCTTTTTTCACGTTTCGAGAAAACCGATAGATCTGGTTTTTTCTTGGGGAATATTTCATGCAATTTTTCTCTTTTTATAACTTCAATATATGGTTGAAATTCCTCTGAAACTATGTCCCCACTTATTTTGTAAAATAAACTTTCTGGAACAGGCCCCTTTTCCCAAGCATAATAATCCAAACCAGTAACTGATTTCCCGGTTTCTTTGAAGTGTGTAAAGTCTAGATTAAATAATAATTTGCATATTTTAGTTTTTCCAGGATATTTAACTTTTTTAATAAAATAAAGAATACTATTGATTAATTTTCCCTTATTTATATACTCCATAAAATGTTCATTCCTTCTTTGGAATAATCTTTAAAATATTTATTTTAGTTAATTAGTGAGTTTTAATTCTATCATAAAAAATAGCTAAATACTATTTATAATTATTCTATATTAATATGAAAAAACCTTCTTTTTTTGGCAAAAATTAATAAATCAATTGGGTTTGGTCTCGATATTTGACATATTGTATTTTCAAATATGATGAAAGTCCGATAATAGCATAATAAAAAGCCGATACCTCATCGTTATAAATTCCCCATATTAAAAGTTAGGAAAAGTTCCCGAATTATTGAGCTAGTACAACCGTCCCCCGTTAAACAATATAAAAACTTTTTATTTACAAAACATATTTTAAAATCTAACAAGATTTTTTTCTATTTCAGGGTAAATTTCGTCAATTTGCTTTTGAATTTCAATCGTTTTATGCAAGGCTGTAACAATGCGGCAATAGCGTGGTGCATCGTCTATCATTCTATCTTTTCTGTCTTTCAGGTATTTGTGCAAGACCTGATAACCGCCAATGTGATAATTCCAGACCTCCGGGGGAACACCTTCAAAATATTTTTCTTTATTGATATAGATACGTTGCTCATCTTCTTTGTAGGTTACTTTTTCAACACGGTCGTTATCTCCGGACCCCTGATATTTGGCAATGGGCGAATCAAGCTCCAAGCCTTTAAGTAAATGCAGGAAAACTAATTCCTTGCCCAATTTTCCCATTTCGATGAATAGATCATAATCCGAAGTGAACGGTACACGGGGGAAATCTATTTTAAGAAATTCTGCATAAGTTTCACGGTAGATATTGCTGTAAAAAACACCGTAGATATAATAGAGGATTTCTTCAGGAGTGGACTTTTTATTATAACATTCTCTTAGTTTTTCAAATACAAATGGCGCAATATTCGGTGCTTTTTCGGTTTGAGTATGGTTGAAAAGATTTTTATTTTTTTTATCAGGGTAAATGTATAAAGGAAACAGTTGAGCAGTTCCCGGTGATTGTAAATGATTAATATCAATAATATTCTCCGAAATAAAAGCACATGACCATGTGATATCTTTTTTAAATTGAAACCTTGTTGTTAACAAGCCAATATTATCTTCCACCATATGCCGCATAATTCGCCTAACAGTCCGCCATACTATTGAATCATGCCAAAAGATATATCTATTGCAAAATGGGCGATAAGTAATTGGTAAAATGTATTTTTTTAATTCCGAGTCAGGTATGGATTGTAACATTTTCCACGCTTTCCGAATATCCCATCCTTTCTTTTTATTTATTTGAAAAAAATCATGAAGTTCTTCATCATCTAATTTTGAATTTTTAAACAATCGAATTCTGTTTTCAAGTCTAAATTTATCAAAATCAATGACAAAACTATCTCTTGCTGTAGTTATACCCACACCATTCAATGGAAATATTTCATTTATTTTTTGCCAATCAAGATATTTTTTAATATTTTCTGTATTGCGTTTTACAAAGAAATAGTAAGGACATTGGGGCTTAATCTGAACATAATTATCTTTTAAGAATTCATTATTATCCAACCAATCATACTTTTCTTGCCGTAGACCGAATAAATCAGAATGATAAATAGCTGTTTCTTTTTTTTCTCTGTTCTTAACAAACAAAACAATGGCGACACCTTGACGAATATCAAAGACATTTTCGTCTTTACCGCCATTAGGGGTAGTTTCTCTTTTTAAACTATTGCCGTGCAAATCAAGAATGTAAATCTCATCGAAAGTTTTCATCAAGCTCTGGCGCATCCCGCGAAAGGTAGGATTATTCAGAAAGCTGTGATTGGTGATCATACCTACAATACCGAAGCCGGATTTTTGAATTTTCCATTGGGCAAAACGTAAAAACTTGACATAATCATCCTGAAGCCATTTGGGGTTTTTCTCACCCAACGGTTCGCCGTCTACTTTATAATAGCTCTGGCAGCCATCGATATCTTCCTTTAATAGCTTTTCCGTCCACTTGTTCACATTGGAAGAATTACCGCTGTAGGGTGGATTACCGAGAATCACCAGGATGGGCTGTTCTTTTTTCACTTCACCGGCCAGGTGGCTTTCTTCGCTTAACGAACTTACCCCGGGAATGGAAATTTGTTTAATCTCTTCCATTTCCAGTGTATTGGTCAAATAGAGTTTAAAGCGTTCATCGTCAGCAAGATTATAACCAAGTTCATCCAGAATAAATCCTATTTTTAAATGACCAATGGCATAAGGGGCCATCATCAGTTCAAAGGCATAAAAGTCTGGCAGAATGTGGTTCTTAATCCAGTGATGTAAACCACCTTCACCGTATTTTGTGATATATTCTTGTGCTGCCAGGTGAATCGCTGCTGCAGGGAAAGTCAGTGTCCCTCCTGCCGGATCAAGCAGTTTAACTTCTTGACTGGCCAGGCCATCGGATAAACTAAAATGGGTTTTTAAAATAGAGTGAATAGAACGGACGATATAACCGACTACCGCTTCCGGTGTATAATAGACACCACGCCGTTCTCTGATTTCGGGATCGTAGGTGGATAAAAATGTTTCATAAAAATGGATAATCGGATCTTTACCTTTGCCGCTACTGTAATATTCATGGAGTATCTTTTTAACATCGGTGACATGCAATAGTTCGGCAATATCTTCAACGATAATTTGCAGGGATTTGGGCGGCTCTTCCAGAGAAATAAAGCGGAAGACATCGCGCAGAATACCGATAGTATTGGGAATATAATCAAAAGCCAGCCGGCGATTGAATTCACCATTTGCTCTGGTGCGGGCAGCAAAAAGACCGTAGGTAATCGTCTGGGCGTAAAGATCGGCAAATTGTCTTTCGGTTAATGTGCCAATCAGATATTTTTTAAAGGCTTCAAAAACACCAATGATCTGTTTTTGTCCTTTGGTCCCCTCTTCTTCTATTTCCACCGCAATTACTTCGTCACATAAAAAACGAGTACGTTTGGCTAATTCAATAGCCAGGGAGCGGGCTGATTTTATTTTGGGAAGAGAAAAGGAAAAGAAAGTCTCGAACAAATCTTTGAATTGATCGCAATTTTCGACTGGTGGTGGGGTATGTAATTTCCTGGCAATGATAGGCCTTCCAATCATGGCTTGGGCAATTCGCTGACCTCCACGATAGAGCCGAAATTCATAAAAATTAG
>JBBRDV010000123.1:0-4053 GCA_038203565.1 Atribacterota bacterium | reverse complement strand
ATAGGCAAGGAATACACCCGGGAAGACCATCCCGATGTGGCCAACCAGGTTTTTTCCTCCTACTCCAGAGTCCAGGAGATAAGGGCTTTGGCTCAGATCGTAGGAGAAGATGAGCTTTCGGAAATAGATCGTAAGTATATGAAATTTGGGCGGCAGTTTGAAGAGAAGTTTGCAAAACAAGACTTTGAAGAACATCGAGATATCAATCAGACTCTGGAATTAATGTGGGAACTTCTCAGGATTTTACCAGAACAGGAACTCACCAGAATTAACCCTTCCCTGGTGAAAAAATACCTCAGGAAGTGATTTTTAATGCAGGAAAATATTGCTTCAACTAAGGCCAATCTAATGGCCGCCCAGATAGCCCTGGACTTTTCCAAAAAAGGTTACGAGCTTCTGGATAAAAAGAGGAACGTGCTTATTAGAGAGATGATGGAGTTTATGGATCGGGCCAAAGAAAATCAGCAAAAAATGCGGGAGATCTTCAAAGATGCGTATGAAGCCCTAACGGTGGCCAACATCACTCTTGGGATAAATGAAGTTTATGAAGTCGCTAAGTCCATACCTCAATCTACTGAATTTAGTATTCTTGCCTATAGCGTTATGGGTGTTGAAATACCTCAAATAAAGTATGAAAAGCATGAGATCGAGCCTTACTACAGCTTTTACCATACCAATACTGCCCTGGATGTGGCTTTACAGAAATTTCACCAGGTGAAATATCTACTCTATGAACTGGCAGAAGTAGAGGATTCGGTGTACAAACTGGCTATAGAGATAAAGAGAACCCAGAAAAGGACTAATGCCCTCAAGAACATCCAGATACCCAAGTACGAAGCCCTGGTGAAGTTTATCTCCGAAGTGCTGGAGGAAAAGGAGAGGGAGGACTTCTTTCGACTTAAAGTATTGAAGAAGAAAAAACTCCGACGGGCATTGGCGGAGTAAATTACTTTGGTACAGAAGACTTTGTAAATTTGAATAGTTCATGAGATGGTTTAAATATTTTCAGTTAGGCGCAATGGCGGCTTGTAGTCAGGTTTCAAACATAAAAGTTGCTGGATTAACCTAAGAAAAATAAAAAAAGAAGGGACTTTTTATTTATGAAAGGAGGGTAATATTATGAAAGAAAAATGGATATCGCTGATGAATTGCACCAGGATTTTGATCCACTTGATGCTACCAAGACCTGGCCTGAGGATAAATTCCCCTTGATGCTAGTGGGTAAAATGGTACTCAATCGTAATCCCAAAAATTTCTTTGCTGAAGTAGAGCAAGCCGCTTTTTGCCCTGCTAGCATTGTTCCGGGAATCGAATTTTCTGCTGACAAGTTGCTGCAAGGTCGAACCTTCTCCTACGCTGATACTCAGCGTTATCGATTAGGAGCGAATTACCTGCAACTTCCTATTAACCGTCCTATCGTGCCGGTTAATAATAATCAACGAGATGGAGCTATGCAGAGTGGAGAATTCAGTGGACCGGTTAATTATGAACCCAGCCTCAAAGCCTAACTTAACAAAGGCACCGTAAGCTTGCGTCTTTAATAGATAAATAGATGAAGATTTGGAGTTCGTATCACTGGTTTATTAGCTGGATAATATGGGCAGATGAATGGTTACCGATGTACCATAAAACGAAATAAGGAAATTATAATGAATCGATTTTTCAGATTATTCTTTATAGGTCTCTTTGTATTATTAGAAGCATTGCGTGTTGGTTATTGCTCAACTTTAGAATTTCCCACAACTTTTAATGTTATTCCCGTTTATACTTATCAGGTTAAAAATACTTATCCTCATGACCAAAGTGCTTTCACTGAAGGATTGGTATTTGAAGATGGTGTTTTATATGAAGGCACCGGTCTTTATGAATGTTCTAACTTGCGTAGAGTAGAATTAGAAACTGGAAAAGTCTTACAGATTCGTGAACTACCGAACCAATATTTTGGTGAAGGTATAGCTATTTATAAGAATAAGATTATTCAATTGACCTGGAAATCTAATCTTGGTTTGGTCTATGATAAATACAATTTTAAATTACTACAAGAGTTCAATTATCCAAATGAAGGATGGGGTATTACTTATGATGGAAACTGTTTAATTATGAGCGATGGCACCTCAACATTGCATTTCTTAGATCCTGAAACCTTTGAGGAAATTAGCCAGATTGAAGTGTATGAAAACGATATTCCGGTAACAAAAATCAATGAATTAGAATACGTGCAAGGGGAAATCTTTGCTAATATATGGCTAACCGAACGTATCGCCAGAATTAATCCTCTGACCGGTCAGGTAACTGGCTGGATAGATTTGAAAGGAATTTTAAGTCCGGAAGACTGTAGTGAGAAGGTCGATGTTCTTAATGGCATTGCCTATGATGCAAAGAATAGTCGCCTCTTGGTAACCGGAAAGTTTTGGCCAAAACTCTTTGAGATTGAATTAATAAAGGAAGAAATGGGGTCAAAAAATGACCAGGCTCTGGAAAGTTGTAATTTTACTATTCAGGGAACAAATAGTAAAAAATAATTTTTTATATGTTTCTTCATGCGAAAGCAGAATTGTAAAACCTGAATTCGTACGTTTCAATTTCCCGTTTTATTTTAAGAAAAGATGATGTAAATGGAGAAGAGAGTTAGACTGGAGGAATATTTAATGGAAGATAAAATAAATAAAAAAATAGTATTATTAATCGCTACTTTAGGGGCATTTATTGTACCATTTATGGTGTCATCTGTTAATATAGCCTTACCTTCTATAGGTAAAGAGTTTGCAATGAATACAGTTTTACTGAATTGGGTTGTGTTATCTTTTATGGTATCTATAGCCGTTTTTATTTTACCATTTGGAAGATTAGCAGATATCTTTGGCCGAAAGAGGCTTCTTCTATATGGAATGTCATTTTTTACTCTTGCATCTATCATTTGCGGTATATCCTTCAACGCAGGTATGTTAATTGCCTCTAGAATTTTGCAGGGAATAAGCAGTGCCATGATCTCTGTAACTTTGGTATCAATACTAAGTTCGGTATATTTTCAAGGAGATAGGGGCAGAGCACTTGGAATTAATGTAGCTGCAACTTATATCGGTTTATCTTCTGGACCATTTTTAGGCGGATTTTTAACAAAATACCTGGGCTGGAGAAGTATTTTCTTTTTGGTTGTACCTATAGGAATTATCGTTATCATCATTTTATTGAATTTAAAGCAGGACTGGGCTGAGGCAAAGGGCGAAGAGTTTGATTATAGCAGTATATCAAAGGTTTTGACCCCCAGCAGGCTGGTTTAATCCTGGTAGCACAACCACTAGTCCAGGCTTTGTTCTCACCTCTTGCCGGTGGGTTGTCAGACCGAATTGAGCCTCGAATGGTAGCCTCCTTAGGTATGGCCGTAACTTCAGCTGGTCTTGTCTTCTTTATCTTTCTAACTGAAAATACCAGCATAGAGTATATGATTGCTGCATTATCGGTAGTCGGTTTTGGCTTTGCACTTTTTTCGTCACCGAATACCAATGCAATTATGGGTTCAGTGACAAAAAAATACTATGGTGTTGCATCAGGAATTATCGGTTCAGCACGTTCAGTAGGGCAGGCCTTTAGCATGGGGATAACTTCCTTGGTTATGGTCTTTTATATGGGGAATATTCAAATCAGCCGTAGTAACCATCCCAATTTTATTATAAGTATTAAGACAACTTTTATTATACTTACAATACTTTGTTTTTTTGGTATATTTGCTTCTATTGCAAGAGGTAAAATAAATAAAATCAAAGAATAACCTATAAAAGTTATTAGGGCATTGCGGCCGGGAGTAAAAGATATCCAATTTGAAATACTAAAAAACAGTGCACTTTTGATTTGTAAATAACATAAAGATTAAAGATTAAAGATTAAAGATTAAAGATATTGACAAAAAGTCTTTTTTGTTGTATATATCTTACCATAAAAGGTCGATCAAATTCGGTGATTGTGTTGCTCTTATTTAATATTTTTTAGAAAGTGAGGTGATTTTGATGCCTTGCTGTGATGCGAAAAAAGATAAAGGAAAAGATAAAGGAAAAG
>JBBRDV010000122.1:0-4099 GCA_038203565.1 Atribacterota bacterium | reverse complement strand
ATTCTTTCCTAATTGAATCGGACTTAAACCAAAGACTGCCCCCAGCAATAGAGAGGCAATTAGCATTATATATCCTAAATTCCATTTCTTTCTTATCAAGAAAATAATTACTGCGATTACAGCTAATAATTTTATAATTTCGATCACTTTAATTTCACCAATTTATTCTTTCTGCAATTTATTTTACTGTTTCTTTCTGCTTTTCTTCTTTTTCTTCTTCTTTTTCTTTTTTTTCTTTTCTTGGTTTCTTTGTTTCTTCTTTAAATTTAACCCCCTGAACATTAACGTTAACCTTAAGGACTTCTAAGCCGGTCATGGAATAGACAGCGTCTTTTACTCTACGCTGTACCTCTTCAGCTACTTTAAAAATTCCTACTTCGTAGGCAGTAATAATAGTAATAGTAATCGCCGCTTCTCCTGGTTTCATCCATACTTCCACGCCTTTAGCCAGGTCCTTCCGGGACAATACATTAGTTGATTTACTTCTATACCCGCTGGTGATACCGACCACTCCTTTAATTTTTATAGTTTCCAAAGCAGCAATTACAGCTACTACTTCTTTGGAAACCGTTACATTTCCCAATTCTTGTTCTTGGGGATTGTCTTTAATAACCTGTTTATCAGACATTCTTGTTCGCCACCCTTTTTTAAAACTTATTTAAACTATTTTTTATCTTCGTAGAATATTTTATCTATGTGTATTTTAATTTCTTTCGTCTCTATCCCACTTGTTTCCAAGAGATATTCTTTTAATTTTCTTTGAATTTTCTCAGAAAGTTCAGGGATATTCACATCCTGCTTTACAGAAAGATGAAGATCTATGTTTATCCCCCCGGACTTTAAAATATTAACCTCTGGCCTGATTTCCGTAACTTCTCCCATCCCCTTAATCACTTTTAAAGCCAAATGTTTTATAGACCCGATAGAAATTTTAATCTCACCAAAGGAAGTCTTTTGTACCACAGATAAATTTCCCTTATTAATTTGGGCTCTTTGCCAGATTAAATAAACAGCTAAAAAAAATAATAAGGCTCCTATTAAACCCAGGGTAATTTGGTTTAAGAGATTGGAGTAGATCAAATAATTTGTTTTAAAGAAAAAGCTTTCCAAGGAAAATAATCTCAAAGAAAGAGCTAAAAAAATCCCGGAGATAAAAACTAAAACTACTAAAAACAGAACAAAAATTAAATTATTAAAACTCTCTTTACTCATTTTAAATCATCCTTTCATTTTTTTTCTATTCATACTCTACAGTATTAAAGTTTAAGTGCTCTCCTAATTGTGTACATTATTCAAACCTTTTTTGTATAAAATATTAGCTTCTGGTGTAGAGGGCGGGTTCGATGAATTTATCTTTCTTTTAATAACAGATCAACGATTCTTCTTAAATCTTCTTTGTTATAAAATTCTATATTTATCTTTCCTCTCTTGCCGTCATATAATATACTTATCTTGGTTCCTAAAACATCTCTTAGTCTTCCCTCTACCTCGGGGAAGTGTTCAATGGTAATATTTTTAACTTTAAATTGCTTTTTTTGCACTTTTTTGATATTTTTAATCAAGCGCTCAGTATCTCTTACGGATAAACCACTGGCGATTATTCTATCACACACCGCCTTTTGTACCTCTTCATCTTCTATACTTAATAGTAATTTTGCATGGCCGAAAGATATTTTCCCTTCAGAGATATTTTTTTGTATCTCCGGATTCAATTTTAACAGTCTGATGGTATTGGTGACTAAAGCCCTGCTCTTTCCGGTTGCTTCTGCTAATTCTTGCTGAGTAAGATTAAACTCATCTGTCAATCTTTTGAAAGCATTGGCCTGTTCAACAGGATTAAGATCTTCTCTTTGAATATTTTCCACCAAGGCAATTTCTAAGCTTTTTTCACTGTTAATACTCTTAATAATTGCCGGTATCTTCTTTAAACCAATCTCTTTGGCTGCCTTTAATCTCCGCTCTCCCGCAACAATCTCATACCCATTAGCCATCTTCCTTACTACGATCGGTTGAATTATTCCGTGTTTCTTAATTGACTCTTTTAGTTCTTCCATTTTTTCTTTATCAAAATTTTTACGGGGCTGAAAAAGGTTAGGGATTAAGCTTTCTACGTCCATCTCAATAACAAGTCCTTTTTCTTTTTGTTCAGCCTTGGGGATAAGGGCTTCTAACCCTTTTCCCAATCCTCTTTTAACCATTTGATATCACCTCTTGGGCTAATTTTTTATAAGCCATTGCCCCTTTGGATTTTGCATCATACAAAACAACAGGCTTGCCGTAGCTGGGGGCTTCGCTCACTCTGACATTTCGCGGAACAACTGCTTTAAATATCTTTCCTTTAAAATATTTTTTAACTTCCTCAACAACATCGCGGGAAAGATTTGTTCGGTTATCATACATGGTCAGTAAAATACCTTCGATCTCTAAAGATGAGTTTAGATTTTCTCTGACCAGATTTATGGTATTTAGTAATTGTCCAATGCCTTCCAAGGCATAATATTCACATTGAATGGGAATAATAACCGCATCAGCAGCAGTAAGAGAGTTTAAAGTTAAAAGACCCAGAGAAGGCGGACAATCAATGATTATATAATTATAATCATCTTTAATTGATTTAATTGCGTGTTTTAATTTGTTTTCCCGAGAGATATAATTAACTAATTCTATTTCTGCTCCTGCTAATTGAATAGTGGAAGGCAAAATATCTAAATTTTTTACCTGGGTCGGTAAAATGATTTCTTTTATAGGGATTTGATTAATCAAGACATCATAAATACATCTTTTAACTTTTATTTTATCCAAACCTATACCGGTGCTGGCATTCCCCTGAGGGTCTATATCGATCAACAAAGTTTTTCTTTTATGTAAGGCTATAGAAGTGCATAGATTTACTGCGGTAGTGGTTTTGCCTACTCCCCCTTTTTGATTGGTGATTGCCAAGACCTTGGCCATAGATATTCTCCTAAAATAATTACTCAGACGAGCATCAGATTACACAGATTAAATTACAGAACATTTGTTCATTATGATTAATGTTCCACGTGGAACGGTTATTTACTATACATTCGCTTCCCGGCTGACCAGTTCACCTTAATAAGAGACAGGAAAATTTGCTTTTTATAATATATAACTTATATTATCAAAAATGTTTCAAAATTACAAAGGTCTTTTTTGAGGGAGACCTTCTTTTCTGGGGTATTTCGAAGGAGTATCTTTTATTTTCTTGATTATCAAAAGATATCTTTCCTGATTTATAAAGGGAATTCTAACGTTTTCCACTCCAATCAGCTCTCCACCTAAAAACTGAACTGCCTTGAGAGCTTTATCAATTTCTTCCCTATACGATCTTCCTTTTTGCGCTACAAATAACCCCCCCACCCTTACCAAGGGAATACAGTATTCGCTTAAAGTGTTCAAAAGAGCTACCGCTCTGGATAGTACTATATCGTATTTCTGCCGGTAATCAGGGCATTTCCCAAAAGCTTCTGCTCTTCCATTAATAACCTCAACTTTCTGAAAATTTATTTCTTCAATTATTTTTTCTAAAAATATGGTCTTTTTCTTTCTTGCTTCCAGGAGAAACAAACTAATTGAAGGGCATACTATTTTAATGGGCATACCTGGGAAACCTGCACCTGTGCCCACATCAATAATACTTGTTCCTTCTATATTCATGTACTTATTGATAACCTTTATACAGCTAATAGAATCTAAAAAGTGCTTAATAATTATTTCCTGTGGTGTTTTTAGAGAAGTTAAGTTTATTTTTTGATTCCATTGGACTAATAACTCTAAATATCGGGAAAATTTTTTAATCTGCTCTTTATGGAGATTAATTCCCATTTTTTGGGCACCGTCAATTAAAATATTTTCATCTTCTTTGAACAAAAAAGATTCTCCTCTTTAAATAGTCATTAGTGATTAGTCGTTAGTATTAAATACAAGTTTTTAGTTTACCTTTCAAAGGGTTACCATTAATTTAATTGATGGAGAATATTTGTAGGGGCGTAATGCTATATAACTCTACTACACGCTATCCGCCTATCCAACAAACTAATCCCAAGCGAGATACGAATTTAGTTTTACACTTTTCGTTTTT
>JBBRDV010000121.1:0-4106 GCA_038203565.1 Atribacterota bacterium | reverse complement strand
GAAATATTTAATTATTTGGTAGATTCTCTGATTAATACAGATAAAATAGATTTGAAAAAAGGAATAATATTTTCATCCTCCCGCAAACCTAAAATTTCTGCACCACAAAAAGCGCTAATTGACAAAATACTAAAAATCTTGAAAGATAATACCGCTAATCCTCCTAACAAAAAAACACTTATCTCGCAACTTGCCGGCAGCAAAGAAATTATAGATTTTTTAATTCAAGAAGGAGAAATTATTAAATTGGACGATGAAATTTTACTGGAAAGTAAAAATTATGATATTATAAAGAATAAATTGAAAGATTTTTTAAAAATAAACGGTTCTATCTCTATTGCCCAAGTAAGGGAATTATTGGGAATCAGCCGAAAATATATTATTCCTTTGCTTAATAAGATGGATGAGGAAAAAATTACTCAACGTAAAGAAAATGTTAGAATATTAAAACCTTAACTTGACTAATCTAACCGAAAGGAGGCAGAAAAGGTTTGACCGACAAAAGGAAACTAACCCAAATGGTCTCTGCTGCCGGATGAGCAGCTAAATTGAACTCCAAAGATCTCGGTGAGATCTTAAAAAATATTAATGTTTTAAAAGATAATAATCTATTGGCTGGATTTGAAAAGTATGAAGATGCAGCAGTCTATCAATTAAATGACAAGCAAGCTATTATCTTTACCTTGGATTTTATCACACCGATAGTTGATGACCCATATATTTTCGGGCAAATCGCGGCAGCTAATGCCTTAAGTGATATTTTTGCCATGGGAGGAAATCCTCTTATGGCTTTAAATATTGTTGGCTTTCCCGACAATAGATTAGATGATTTACAACTTATCTTAAAAGGAGGAGCAGACAAAGTTGCGGAAGCCGGCGCAATCCTGGTGGGTGGACATACTATAAAAGATAAAGAACCAAAGTACGGATTAGCTGTAGTGGGATTAATTCATCCTCAGAGTATTATTTATAATGATACTGTTCAGGATGGAGATTTACTGATATTAACCAAACCTTTGGGTACAGGAATATTATCTACTGCCCTTAAAGGAGATATGGCCGAGCCTACAGCCGTAAAAGAAGCTATTTTTTGGATGACCAAGTTAAATCAGCTTTCGGAAGAATTATTAAAATTACCCATCCACGGTCTGACCGATATCACCGGTTTTGGTCTAATTGGACATTTAAGTGAAATGCTAACTAAAAATAATTTGGGGGCTGAATTATGGATTAATAACATCCCGGTAATAGATGGCCTGGATAAATATATTTCCTCAGGAATGATCCCAGGAGGAACATTAAAAAATAAGGAAATTTACTCTTGCCTGGTAGAAAAAAAACCAGATATTACTTCTGAACAGGAAATCATCATTTATGATGCGCAAACCTCGGGAGGATTGCTGTTATCTGTAAGTCCTAAACAGGCAGAAAAAGCAAAAGAATTGTTGTTCCAACAGGGATTTACTTCCAGCCAAATCATTGGTAAAATCATAAAAGTTTCCTCGGGAAGAAAGATTAAAATAATATAAACAAATAACATCTTTATTTATTTAGTTAATTGTGATAGTATTTAGCTAATTTACCATAAAATATTTATAAAAACTATAATACATTCATCTATGGAAAGGAGGTGATTACCATTAAAATAAAAAAAATATTACTCAGCTTAAGCGTATTTTTTGTTGTATTTTTTCTTATCGGTTGTGCACTTTTCAATAGTGCACCAGTTATTGAATCTGATCCAAACACTACTGCCACAGAGGGAGCTCTATATACTTATGAGGTAGAAGCTACTGACCCTGAGGGGGATGAGTTAACCTTTACTTTATTAAGTCATCCTGATGGTATGATGATTAATTCTTCTACCGGAGTAATTAGCTGGACCCCGACTGAAGAACAAATTGGTGGAAGTGAGGTCGAGGTTGAAGTATCTGATATATATAGATCCGCCACTCAATCGTTTACTATTACCGTGGGTGAAACTATACTTACTTCCATAGTAGTACTCCCTGCGACTATGACCATAAATAAGGGTAAATCAGAGACCATTGATTCTATTACTGCTTATTATGATAATGGTACCAGTCCCAATATAGCGTTAAATAGTTGTACTTATGGGTCAAATAAAACCAATGTCACCGTTGCTAGTGGAATAATTTCAGTATCGGCACAATGCACAGATCTAGCAGCAATTATTACCGTAAGTTATACAAAAGATAATATTACTAAAACTGATACCGTAAATATTACTATTCCTGCTCCAACTGGCGGCGGCGGCTGAGGGCACTAAGTTCCACCAGTAGTTTACTGGTGAAAATATTAAAAATAGGGACACATCCCATTTAGGGACAAAAGGGACACATCCCATTTTTTTCTTTTTAGAAGAAAAAAATGGGATGTGTCCCTATTTTAATGATTAATGTTTACAAATTTACTCATATATAGTATTATTATGTTCACGCGTTAATATTAAATAAATGTTTTAATTATTTAGAAAGGAAAAATATGAGTATAAACATAACCAAAAAAGCTTTAGATGAAATAAAAAAAGTTTTAACAGGAAAAAATTCAACAAGTAAAAAAATAAGAATATTTTTAGCCGGAATAGGCTGAGGCGGCCCCACCTTTAATCTTGCTCTGGATGAGCAAAAAGAAAATGACAAAATTTACTCAGAAGGTAGTATTGATTTTATAGCAGACACAAGTTTGATAGATCAATATGGGGGTTTTAAGATTGACTATTCTAACTTCTTCCTTAGGAGGGGATTTTCAATCCGTCCCTATAGCGGACCAGCTTCCACCTGTTAACCTATTTAAAATAGATACTGTGTTAAAAGTCAACCCACAAACTCTCCTTTAGATACTGTATTTTATTGTAAATACTTTATAAGAAACTAGATAGCCATATATTCTGTCTTGTCTCTATAGATAGCATGAGCTATTAAAAGTATCTTTCTCATAGAAGCAATTATGGCTAATTTCTTAGGTTTATGATTAGCTAATAATCTTTGATAAAATACTCTTATTTTCTGATGATGAACCGTGGCACAAAGGGTAGGCAAATAGAGTATTTTACGGTATATTCCCTTACCATTTTTACTGATCTTGACCTTACCTTTTACCGAGGTTCCAGATTCTCTTATTACCGGATCAAGTCCGACTAAAGCAGTAATCTGTGCCCGGTTTGTACCTGGATAAGTTTTAAATAGAGCAAGTAGGGCGATAGCCGCCTTCTCCCCTATACCGGGGATAGTAGAAAGCCTTTGATAATCTTCTTTTAAGTTTTGGTTTTTACCAAGGTATTCTTTAATATCATTAAAGATTTTATCTTCTAACTTTTTAGCCCTTTTTAACTCTTTTTTGATCAGAGTAATCAGTTGCTTATCTCTTAGACTCTCTAAGTGATGGGATAAAGAGATTCTCTGTTTTAGGGCAAACTCATAGCTAGTAAGATAACTGGCTAAAGTCTTGGCCTGTTGGTCTATCTTAGGTACCTTTATATTTTTTAAATCAATGAGCTTATGGAATTGATAGAGAGTGCGAGCATCAATCTTATCGGTCTTTGGGCGTATACCTAAGCTCCGGGCAAAGTTATGGCTCCTCTTAGGATTTACAATATAGGCCTTGATACTATTTTCAGCACAGAATTCTTTCAAGTATAGTGAGTATACTCCAGTCGGTTCAAAGATGATGACCAAATCTGAAAAGTTAATTTTCTTTTTCAGGTATTTTTTAAAAGATTTTAAACCTTCTTGATTTATAAAGTTTAAATCTTTACCATCAAATACCGACAGGTCTTTCTTTGATACATCAATTCCGATATAATACATAATGAAACCTCCTGATGATTTTTTAGGAGAGTTTGCCTGGTCGCCCTTCTATAACTTTACCTTGTGGTAATGCAAGCTTTAAATATTTAATATTTCGCTTCTGATACTGTCCAAGATTGTAGAAGGGCGGTCTATCTATAATAACGAGCTAATCATCAAAATAATGATTGCTCCAGGGACACAACGGCCTTAACCAACTACAAACTCTTCTGGTATTATATTAACATCTTTTCTTGATCAATAATAAGTTACTAGTAATATACAAGGGACACATCC
>JBBRDV010000120.1:0-4200 GCA_038203565.1 Atribacterota bacterium | reverse complement strand
AACTCTGGTTATGCTTGAGAAGAAAAACTAAAATATTTCGAGGATTTGCCTTTAAAAAAGAGGATTTTTAATTATTTTGCAGAATATAGATATATAACAACCTAAAATTATTTAGAATAATTTGGATAATGAAGAGTTAAATAGGATATGTTTAACTCTTACTAAAAAAATTAGGAGGAAACAAATAATTGAAAAGGGGTTGATAAAAAATGAGTAAAAAGATTCTATTGTTGGGACTAATTATGTTGATTACTATTTTTGTTACCGGTTGTTTTTCTATTCTGCCTACCATAGGTCTTGCCTCAGTTGATGAGATAGATATGTTAATATTAGAGTCATTCCCTGTGCAGATAAATGTTATCGCCAGAGGAAACCTTCCAGACCCCTGTACTGAAATTTCCGAAGTCCTTCAGGAAAGAGGAGGTGATACCTTTTTTATTACGATTAAAACTTATCGTTATCCAGGATTTTGCATACAAGTACTTGCTCCTTTTGAAGAAATAATTCCTCTTAAGGTTTATGGCTTACCAGCTGGCACTTACACCGTTGAGGTTAACGGAGTACAAGATACATTCAAGATACATTTGATTTAGAAGTTGAAAATATTCTCTCTATTTGATACAGGGTGATATATAATGGTTCTTTGCATCAAAATAATTAATAGTTGGATTTTAAATATAAGAGAGGTGAAAATTTATGAAAAAGATATTCTATTTGATTTTAATTTTTATGGTTGCAATTTTCTATTTAGCCCCAATTTCTTTGGCTGATGGTGGTTTATTTACCCAGTTATATAGAGATATATATGAACCCAATCAATTAGCTATGATAGTATTTGATGATATGGTGGAGAAGATAATTTTTCAGATAGATTACGAGGGAGATGCAGAGGATTTTGCCTGGGTTGTTCCGGTACCCGGTTATCCTAAATTGTTCTCCGTTGAAGATGATATATTTTATGAATTGCATGAATTGACTAAACCTACGCCTCCTTCGAATTTTGGTTGTGGATGGGGAACAGGCCCATCTCTCCCTGGCTCAGAAGATGAGGGAGTACATGTTTGGGAAGAGAACCAGGTAGGAATTTATTATACTACCACTTTATCTGCCACTGACCCGAATAGTTTAGTGGGATGGTTAAATGATAATGGTTATGCCTTTCCTGCAGAAGGTCAAGAGATACTGGATTATTATGTACAAAAAAATTGGTTTTTTGTAGCCATGAAAATTCAACATGAAGAAACAATAAATAGTTCTGAGAATTATAGCGGTGCTATTCAACCTCTAGGGATAATGTTCTTTTCCGATGAAATGATTTATCCTTTAAAAGTTAGTACTTTAAGTGCACCATCCTGGGGGACGGAAGTATTAATCTATACTTTTTCCGATGAAAGAGTAACTTTTCCCGGAGCCACAGAAGAATATAATTTTATGATAACTCCCGATCACTTAAAAGAATATCCCATCTTACAGGGTCTCATAGATGAAACCTTTGTTTTAACAAAACTAAGAAAAAATTTTAGTGCTGAAGAAATGGGCGAGGATTTAATATTGCTTCCAATTCCCAAATATATAGCTTTAGGGAATATCATAGATTTAAATTCCCCGGTAGGACAGTTTATTTTAATTGTAGGAATTTTTGTCATTTTATTAAAGATAAAAAAGAGAAATACTTAAAGGGTATTTAAATTAGGAAATTAAAAAAGACAAACTATCCGAAAGGATAGGACATAAAAAATAAGGCAGGAGGTTAAGAGATGAAGGATTTTTCTATAAGACTTGGTTTTGTTCCCACTCGCAGACTTGTTTTTGACAAAGAAGAAGCACAGAAACATAAAAATCTGATTAGAGATAAACTTCTTTCCTGGAAGATAGATTTAGTGGATATTGATTGGCTTAATGAGGATGGTATGCTTTATGACATAAAGGATGTAGAAAAAGTATATAAATATTTTTTAGAGAAGGATGTCGATGCCTTATTCCTACCCCATTGTAATTTTGGCACGGAAAGTGCAGTAGCCAAATTAGGTAAGTTAATGAATAAGCCTTTATTATTATGGGGACCTCGTGATGATGCTCCTCTGGGCAGTGGAATACGTACCCGGGATACTCAATGCGGGCTTTTTGCAACCAGTAAAATTTTGCCTAGATTTGGAGTGCCTTTTACTTATATAACTAATAGTTGGATAGGGGATAAGATATTTGAAAAAGGTTTCAGCAATTTTCTTCGGGCTGCCTCTGTTATTAAGGCTTTTAGAAATATGAGAATTGGAATGATAAGTACACGACCCGGAGAGTTCTGGTCGGTTATGGCTAACGAAGGAGAATTACTGGAAAAATTTGGAGGTCCCTACATTCATCATGTTGCCGGTATTCATGGAAAATTTGCCCCGGTACTCTATGAAGCCTGTCGTTATATCCCCGAATTAATTCCAGATGCAGTAGAGCCCAGCGAAGAAGAATTAAAAAGATGGCTAAGAGAATAAATGTTTTAGGATACTTTAATAAGAAGGGTATATCAGGATGAAAAAAAGCAATATAGGAATTATTCAGATTCTTTCCACCAGGGTATTCAGGATTTATAGAGGAGGGTATTTTTTGGAAAAATTTAGAGGCATAAAAAATCCTCAAGATTCTGATTATCCCGAAGACTGGATTTTGTCTACGGTAAGAGCTGTACAACCCTATGGTATATCTGACGAGAGTATCTCTAAAATTAAAACTTATAAAGGTATAGATGATTTAAAGGTGCTAGTAAAACATTTTCCAGAAGATATTTTAGGCAAAGATCATGTAAAGAAATTTGGAAATTCCTTAAATCTTTTAGTGAAACTTCTGGATTCCTCCATTCGACTTCCCTTGCAAACTCATCCCAGTAAAATATTTTCCCAAAAATATTTAGATTCTAATTCTGGAAAAGCAGAAGCCTGGTATATCCTTGCCACCAGAAAGATTGGCAAGGAGAATCCCTACGTGCTTATAGGATTTTACCCGGTATAACTAAGGATATGATGCAAAAAATGGTAAAAGAGACACTTTCTTCTAATAGAGGAGGAAAACTTTTCAGATTAAATGGCGGGGAGTATATGAAATCATGTTTTAAAATGATGTTAATGGAAGAGGTAAAAGATATAGAAATATCGTTTGAAGGAAGATTTGCCTCCATAGTAATTACCAGAGGAGAAGGAATAATTTCTACAAATGTTGGAGACTTTGAAGTAAAAGAGGGAGAGACTTATATGCTTTCTGCTTCAATAGAGGTTCACAAGTATATTGCTGCTAAAGATAGTTTAAATATAATTATTTCCCTTCCTCCTATTAATTAAAAGTTTTTAAATACCTTTTTTTATTGTTGGATAAAAAGAAGATGCTGGTCAGAAGAATTATTGGATATTCTTGGTCTTCCGCTAAAAATTCTTCCGGAAGAAGTTCATGAATCTCAGGAGGTGGCTGGTTATTTACTTGCCGAGGCAGCAAGATATACCGGACTATTAGAAGGGATTCCGGTAGTTTATGGCGGAGGAGATCAATCGATGCAGGCAGTCGGTAATGGAGTAATTAAACCAGGAATTCTTTCTTCCACTATCGGAACAGGCGGACAGTTGTTTATCACTCTGGAGAAATTTACTCATGACCCTAAGTTAAGAATCCACACTTTTTGTCATGCTATACCCAATGCCTATCACTTACAAGGGGCAATTCTTTCTGCAGGATTATCTTTAAAATGGTTGAGAGAAAATATATTACATACTTCTGATTCTTATCCTATATTTGATGAAGAAGTAGATAAGATTAAAGTAGGGAGTGAAGGTATAATTTTTCTTCCCTATCTTTTAGGAGAGAGATCTCCTTATATGAATCCGGAGGCCAAAGGAGTATTTTTTGGGCTTAGTCTAAAACATCACCGACCTCATCTGGTTAGGGCAGTTATGGAGGGAGTAGTTTTTGCTTTAAGAGATTGCCTGGAGGTGTTTAAAGAATTAGGGATTAAGATAGAACAGGTGATTGCTTCCGGAGGAGGGGTAAAGAGTAGAGTATGGAGACAGATTCAGGTTGATATTTTTAATAAAGAAATATCTATGACTCAATCTATCGAATCGGCGGCAATGGGTGCGGCCATATTAGCCGGGATAGGAGTGGGAATATATAAAGATGTGGAAGATGGATGTAGAAAAGTAGTAAAACTTAAAGAAGAAAAAA
>JBBRDV010000119.1:0-4240 GCA_038203565.1 Atribacterota bacterium | reverse complement strand
GATTTTAAAAAAACAGGCATCAATTACGATGAAGAAATTATTGTTGGTTTAAATGAGCAAAATCAAATTAAGGTTCAGCCCGGCACAGGTATAGGTGCGGTTGAAGTTCCGAGAGGTATACTTTTTCACAGCTATCAGGTTGACGAAAGAGGAATTATTATAAAAGCCAACTGCATTATTCCCACCAGTCAGAATGTAAATAATATTGAACGTGATATGAAAAAATTAGTTCCCGAAATCTTAAATAGATCCGATCAGGATATTACCTTAGCGTTAGAAATGCTGGTCAGAGCATATGACCCCTGTATATCCTGCTCTGCACATTTCTTAAAGGTTAAATATGTTAACCGCTGAACTGAAAGATATTCTTACACCTTCTGGAGGAGAGAAGCTACTTGTTGTTACGGTTGGGAATACCCTGCGTTCTGATGATGGTGTGGGAGTCTATATTTTTGATCAGATAAAAAATTGTAAAGAAAATATCATTATCCTGAATGCAGATAGTAAACCGGAAAACATTATTGACCAAGCAATTCAGGTACAGCCTCAAAAAGTTGTCATTATTGATGCTGCGGATTTTGGAGGAAGGGCAGGAGAGGTAAGGTTAATAAAGAAAGCTGATATACAAAATATATCTTTAAGCACCCATTCTTTTTCTCTGAATATTATTGCCAGAATCATAGAAGAAGAGACGGAAGCGGAGGTGCTTTTTTTGGGAATACAGCCGAGAAGTGTTCGATTGGGAGAGAAACTTTCCAAATCAGTCAAAAAAGCAGCGGAGAAAATTATAGCATGGATAAGTTGTAGTATATAAAATTAGATAGAATTGTTTACTAGAGAATTTATTTTCTTAATATTTTATTTTTTTAGAGAATATTAACAAATTTGTTTTGTGCTATTATAGAGTTAAATTAGAAATAGAGGTGAGTAAAGATGGTTAAATCAGATAATAAAAAGATTTACCCTGACAAAGGTAAGCAAATGATTTCTTTAGTTATATGCGGTGAAGCCGGGCGCGGAATACAAACTGTTGAAATGTTATTGACCCGGATTTTCAAATTAGGAGGGCTTAATGTATTTGCTACTAAAGAATATATGTCTCGAGTAAGAGGTGGAAGTAATTCTACTCAAATAATCATATCTTCTAAAAAAGTATTAGCTCCCTTGAGTCGAATAGATATTTTAGTCCCTCTGGATAAGTTGGCCCTGCCTCATTTAAAGAAAAGAATTGGAAAAAATACGATCATTTTAGGAGAAAAAGAAAAAATTCTTCCTGAAGGAGAAATTTTGGATGTCCCCTTTACAAAGATAGCGGAAGAAATAGGAAATCCAATTTTTGCAAATATTGTGGCAGTGGGTTTAATCGCTGCCATTTTCAGGATAAATCAGCAAATACCTCTTGAGTATACAAGGAAACATTTTTTGGCTAAAGGAGAAAAAATTGTTCAGGGGAATATGATTGCAATTAAAAAAGGATATGAACTTGCTTCTGATTTAAGAAAGATAGAAAGTATCGCACAACTTTCTATACCCATTCCTGACCCTCAACAGCATATTAAAGAAGAAATTATTCTAAATGGAGCAGAAGCAGTTTCCTTGGGCGCAATTTCCGGAGGATGTCATTTTATTTCCGCTTATCCCATGTCTCCTTCTACCGGAGTCTTAACTTTCCTTTCCCAGCATGCAGAGGAGTTCAACATCATTGCCGAACAAGCGGAAGATGAGATAAGTGCTATTAATATGGCCTTGGGGGCCTGGTATACAGGAGCCCGGGGTATGGTTACCACATCGGGTGGGGGATTTGCCTTGATGCAAGAAGGAGTAAGTTTAGCTGGTATGTTAGAGATGCCTGTCGTGATACATCTTGCCCAGAGGCCTGGACCGGCTACCGGTTTACCCACCAGAACGGAACAGGGAGATTTAGAATTGGCTTTGTATTCCGGTCATGGAGAATTCCCTAGAATTATATACACTCCCGGAGGAATTCAGGATTTGTTTTATCTCACACAACGCGCTTTTAATCTGGCTGATGAATATCAAATTCCGGTTATTATATTAACCGACGAATATCTCATGGATTCTTATTACAACACAGCAGAATTTAATTTGAGCAAAATAAAAATTGAAAAATATATAAGCAAAACAAAAAAGGATTATAGAAGATATCAGTTAGCTAAAAATGGCATATCGGAACGAGGTATTCCCGGCTGGGGGGAAGGACTGGTACTGGTCGATAGTGATGAACACGATGAACAAGGAAGAATTACCGAGGATTTAGAACTAAGAACGAAAATGGTGGATAAAAGATTAAAAAAATTCAAAGAAATAAAGAAAGGTGAAATTTCCCCCGAATTGATAGGAAACCAAGAATACGATACTCTTATCGTCGGTTGGGGTTCCACTTATCATATTATAAAAGAAGCTCTGGAGAGTTTAAAAGAAGATAAAGTTTCCTTCTTGCATTTTAAACAAGTTTATCCTTTACCTTCTAAGACTGAAGATTATCTTAAAAAAGCTAAAAAAGTTATTATGGTGGAAAATAATGCTACCTCTCAATTCAGTAAGTTATTGAAACTTTATACTGGTATAGAGGTAGCACATGAAGTACTTAAATACAACGGGTTACCCTTTTTCGTGGATGAACTCATTGCTCAATTGGAAAAAATCATTTAGGTGGAGGAGGACTATTATGGAAAATTTATTTGATTTGGAAGAAAAAAATATTGACCTGGCCTGGTGCCCGGGGTGTGGTAACTTTGGCATACTTCAGGCTTTGAAGAGGGCTTTTACCGAATTAGAAATAAAATCTGAAAGTTTAGTGGTAGTTTCAGGAATAGGACAAGCCGCCAAAACTCCACAATACTTTAAGACCAATATGTTTAATGGATTACATGGAAGGGCATTACCGGTAGCTACCGCTATAAAGGCATGCAACCCCGAACTAACAGTCATTGCTGAAGGGGGAGACGGTGATATGTATGGAGAAGGAGGTAATCATTTTTTACACGCAATTCGACGGAATCCAAATCTGACCAATATCGTTCATAACAATATGGTTTATGGGTTAACTAAAGGGCAGGCTTCTCCTACCAGCCAACTGGGTTTTAAAACTCCCGTTCAGGTAAATGGTGTATTTTTGGAACCTTTTAACCCTTTGGCAGTGGCTATAGCTCTTAATGCATCTTTTGTAGCGAGAGCTTTTATTGGGGACCTGGAACAGACCATAGAAATATTTAAAGAAGCCATTAAACATAAGGGATATGCTCTGGTAGATATTTTTCAACCTTGTGTATCTTTCAATAAGCTAAATACCCATTCGTGGTTTAAGGAAAAAACCTTTTATTTAAAAGGACATGATCCTTCCGATAGACTGGCCGCTTTCGAGCAGTCTATACAAACAGAAAAGCTGCCTCTGGGAATTTTCTATAAACACCCAGGTAAAAAAACTTTTGAGGAAGGAATAAAAGCCTACGAAGTAGATAAGACGCCCATAATAAATAGAATGCTTGATAGGGAAAAACTGAGGAAATTGATAAAAGCAAAAAGATAAAATAAAAACTTACCTTGATAAGGATGCTAAAAAATATGAAAAATTCAATAATTTTTGTTATCATTATTTTTTGTTTGATTCAGTTAAATGAAAGTTTATTCAATAAAATAAGTCATTCTAATATTGTTTTTGCCAGTTCAACGAATAGCCGGGAAAGTAATATTCCCATAATCGATCGAAACATCCCTTCCAATATTGAAACCGCTACTTTCGCCATGGGCTGATTTTGGGGACCGGATAGTTTATTCGGTATTTTACCCGGTGTAATCCGCACCCGAATTGGATATGCCGGCGGAAAGAAGACAAATCCAACTTATCATGACCTGGGAGGCCATAGCGAAACCATTCAAATCGATTATGACCCAGAAAAAATAACCTACCAGCAGTTGCTGCAAATATTTTGGGATAACCACAATTGCAAATTGAAATCTTTCAGCCGACAATATATGTCTATTGTTTTTTACCATAATGTGAAGCAGAAAGATGCGGCTATCCAATCAATGCAGGAACAAGAAAAAAAACTGGATACAAAATTAATTACGGAAATCGTTCCATTGACTCAATTCTATCGGGCGGAGGATTATCATCAGAAATATAGACTGCAACTAAGGGAAGATATCAGTGGCGAGTTAAAAAAAATATATCCAAATTTTCAGGATTTTGTAGATTCTACGTCTGTAGCAAGATTGA
>JBBRDV010000118.1:0-4330 GCA_038203565.1 Atribacterota bacterium | reverse complement strand
ATAAAATAATCCTCTCTTAAATATCCCATCATACAATCAGAGGTAGTTCCAGGAGTAGAAGCCATTGCTCCACATTCTAAAATCTTTCCCATATGTAAAGCCAGACCAGGGTCATAACCCTCTTTGATGGGTAAAGCGGCAAACATAGCCGGGTCATTAGAACGGCCGGCAATAATAACCTCTGCCCCCATCTCTAAGGCTTTTATATGAGGGTGTACCCCCATTACCGCCACAATTCGAATAGCTTCATCTATATCTTTAGTGGTTAATTCCGGAACGGGTCCTAAAGGTTTTATTTTCCCTTCGGCTAACTTCTTTTTAAGATAATCTTTTTCAACTTCGGCGTGAATTAAAGCCATCTTAAAGTGTAAATTTTTCTCTTTGGCAATTTCTCTTACTATTTTCAAGGTCCAGTTAAGATGAACCTCAGCACCGGAGCCTCCGGCAGAACCAATAGTAATTGGAATTTTATATTCGTAACCGGCTGTCAACATTAAAGTAAGGTCTTTTTTGGTTGCTTCTTTACTTACAATACCCACTCCTGCCCCTAATTTATGGGGACCGGCATCAGTAGAACCGGCATCGGCGGCTATAACATGGGGTTTCTTTTCTAAACCCTTTTGAAAAGACTCTGCTGGGAAACCATATCCTAACATCCCCACTGGGGATAAAACTCTTATTTCCTTTATTTCCTTCACTATAAAATCTCCCCTGCCTGTGCGCCTGCCAAGTTGCACCTGTCTGCGTGCAACGCACAGGCAGGCGCAGACAGGTAACTTTTATTAATAAATTTCATCTTTTAATTACTCCGCTTGCATTTTTCTTAATTCTTGAGCTATTTTTCTATTCTTTCCCGGTCTATTAGAATCTGTCATTTATATCCCAACCACAATTTCTCTTATATTCCTCAAATGTTTCAACATAGCTTCGCTAGCTTTCTTGCTATTATGTTCTTTAATAGCCTGAAATATGGCCCGGTGTTCTTGATATTGTTTTTCCCGTCTTCCTGGTATTTGCCAGGTCTTTTCTCGAGTCTCTTTTAATAGATCCAAGTGTAATTTCATTATATTAACAAAGACAAAATTATGAGATGCCCCGGAAATTGCCAAATGAAATTCAGTATCTGATTCCGTTTTTTTATCATCTTTTAGTTCTTCTTTCTGGTTCATTTTATTTAGAGCTTCTTCAATTATTTCTATATCTTCGAGAGTGGCTCTTTGGGCAGCAATTTCAGCAATTTTTACCTCAAATATCTCTCTTGCTTCTAAAAGTTCTAAGATGGAAGATTTTTTTAAGCTTAAGATAATATTTTCTGTATTATTATGACCGTTTTCCCTTATCTCTCGAATAAACCTTCCTCCCCCGGGCTTGCTCTTAATCAAGCCTCTTGATTCTAAAACTCGAAAGGCTTCCCGTAGAGAATTTCTACTTATAGATAACTTTTCAGCCAGTTCTCTCTCGGGAGGAAGTTTATCCCCTGGTTTTAATTCATTGTTTTTAATTAAATCCATAATTTGTTCTATTACGCTTTCATATAAACGGACAGGAATAATTTCTTTAAATTCCATATTTACCTCTTTTTTGGGTGATTGGGTTACTGGGTGACCCAATTTACTATTTTAAATATACCACACGGTGTTTAAAAAATCCTTCTTTTTTTTGAAAATTTTTTGAAAATTCTTTTGGGAACATATAATATGAAGATAAAACTGAAGATGAACAGTTAGTTTTTGAAGGGGGCGGATTTCTCCGTCCCCTTTTATCTAAATTTATTTTTCTGTAGTTGTTTTTAGAATACTAAAATCTATTATTAATTAATTTTATTAATTTAAAACTTAAAAGGAGAAATTATTTCTTCTCCATATTTTGTTTTCGCTAATTTTAATCTCTCGGTTTGTGCTTTTAACTCTTCGGTAAAGGTTGCGGGCATCTTAATATTTTCAAATATCTTACTCATCCTTTCCATTTTTTCCAGATACTTTACTGCTCTTAAAGAAAATTGTTGAATGTATTCTTCTTCAGAATAATCTTTCTTTAATTCACGAAAAAATAATGTTTTTAAATCTTCATATTTGGGTATTCGACCTACCGGAGTTTCAACGGCTTCGAATTCACCGTGAACTCTCCCTTCGGCCCAGAAAAGCCATACTCTTTTATCCATTTTCCCATTTAAATATTTACCAGTATCATCCTTTAAAAAATAATTAGTGGTGAAGATTTTGGGAATAGCTTTGAGATTTTTTGCAAACTTTAAATGATGGTTTATATAAGTTCCCAGCGGCACAGAAATAAAGTCAAGATTAGCCATCGGATTGTATTTCCTCACTCCTCGGGCACCAAGTGTTGCAGCAGTGGTTTCGGATTCAACTGTAGCTCCCAGAAAAACACCATGCGCCCAAGTAAGTGATTCCACGATGGGTATAGTAGTATCAGAATCCCTTCCTCCATAGAAAATAGCTTCTACCGGTACCCCATCGGGATCATTAGCCTTGGAATCAATATTGTTCAGCTCATTTAACCTGAGGGTATATCTTGCATTCTTGTGAGAACAAGGAATTTCCTTACCCTGACTGTCTTTTTTTCCTTCGAACCACTCTCCTGAAAAATTAATCCCCTTATCCGGGATATCTTTTTTCATCCCTTCCCAGTAAGGGACTCCATTATTAATCAATACATTAGAGAAAATAAGTTCACCCGGTGTAATTAATGCTTGATAAATCACTGGATCATCTTCCGAATTTACACTATGAATGATACCAAATATGCCTGATTCCATATTTACCGCCCTTATTATCCCGTCAATTTTTTTAAGATAAGCAATGTCATCACCAACTACGGTCTGGCCAGGGATCATGGCGGTACTGGTCTTCCCACAAGCACTGGGATAAGCCCCGGTAAAATAGGTAATCCGCTTTTGTGGGCCATGAACGCCCATTATAAACATATGCTCCGCCAGCCATCCTTCTTCATTGGCTTTTTTAATAGCCAACCTAAAAGCCAATTTCTTTAATCCCAAAGAATTACCGGCATATTGATTATTAACCGAGTAAACTCTGTTTTCTTCGAGGTCAATATAAATCCTCCGTTTATCTATATCTACGCTAACCCCATTTTCTAATCTTCCGGCAGAGTGGAGGAAGAAAAAGAAATCGGGAGAACCATTAAGCTTTTTAAATTCTTCATACCCTTGCCGATAAAGAAGATCCTCACTATGGGCCACATAAACAGAATCAGTAATCTGTAAGGCTTTTAAGGACAATATAGAATGGGTAGGACCAAGAGAAAAGAACCTTACTAACATCTCTTTCCCGGCCATAATGCCATCAAGATAAGAATATATTTCTTTCAGCCCTTTTTCTTTTTCTATTGAATTTACTTTTATTCCCCAATCTGCATCTTTAGACAACAAATATTTGGTATTAGCTTTATCTCTGCCTTGATCATAATAACCATCAAAGTGAATAGTGTGGCCTACCATCTTTAATTTTTTTTCTTCTCCGTTATTGAGGGCTAATTCCCTTACATAGGCAATATCTTCCTTTGAGTCAGTTATTATGGTTACTTTTGCCGGTTTACAGAGTTGAATGGCTTCTTGAACTACCTTTGTAATATGCTGATTATTTAGTTCTTTTAATTTCTGTAAATTAATTTTGTCCATAGATTTCCCCTCACTTATCTTTCAAAATTAATATGAATTTATTATTGGATGATAATATAATTTTTATAAAATTATATTGCTGTATTTGCTTGTTTTCTATAACTCTTCAATTAAGAGTATACAAAATTCATTGCTTCATGTATACTTTTATAATCTCTCCATACCCCGGAGAGACGTTTATTTCACCATCACTAAAGACTACTTTCCCCCTAACAATAGTCTTTTCTGGTTTTCCGTAAACTTCCCATCCATCATATACCAGGGCACTGTCTCTACATTTGGTAAACATTTTATCTTTAGAAACAATATCTTTCTTATCAGGGTCAAATATTACAAAATCTGCATCAGAACCCACGGCAATCGTTCCTTTTTTGGGATATAAACCAAATATTCTCGCTGGATTTTCGCAGATAAGTTCAACCATTCTATCTAATTTAATCTTTCCTTCTTTTACTGCTGTGAAAAGTAGGGGCAGCCTGGTGGATAAACCCGGAAATCCTGCGGGAGGAGTAAATATATCTTCACTTCCCTTTTCCTTTTCTTCTTTAGTATAAGGTGCGTGGTCACTTCCTATAATATCTATACTTCCATCTCTCACAAATTCCCACATTTTCAGCCTTTCTTCTTCACTTCTTAAGGGAGGATTACATTTGGCAAATACTCCAACTTTCT
>JBBRDV010000117.1:0-4338 GCA_038203565.1 Atribacterota bacterium | reverse complement strand
AGAGATTATTTTTTCCATTTAGATACCTAAAGTTATCTTATATTTATAAATTAAAGATAAGATTTGAATAATTATTGTGTTTTTAAATAAATTAATATAGAATGTCACTATGAGAAAAATAGTTCAAGCAGCATCTTTTACTTTATTTATTTTTGGTCTACTCGGGTGGTTATATATAGTCGCAGTCGCTTTGGTACATCCCGAAACTCTAACTATTCAATTAACCCATTTTGCTCCCTGGCCGAGAGAGGATACTTTTGGTATTGTCTCTTTTGCTGTTTCTTTCGTATCCTTCTTCATTTGGAATCTGGTAAAAGACAATAAATAGACTACTCAAGCATTTTACTTTATTTTCTTTGGCTAAGATTGCACACTTTTAAAGGATAAAGTTTTCCCATAAAAATTCCCAATAGATAAACATAGGCGATTTTTATAAGAACTCAATGTTGACACATACATATGTAAAAGATAAATTAAAAACGAAGGTCGAAGTTTAGAATTTTCAGCCATGGGAGGCACAAACCTGTGTTATAATTTGAAATAAATTAATTAGAAAGGAGAGTTATGAGTAAAAAGGAATTACTTATAAACGAAATTGAACAAGTTCCTGAACCTTTTCTTGACGAGGTATTGGATTTTATTAAGTTTTTAAAAACAAAGGTTATCAAAGAGCGAATGAATATAGCTATTGCAAGCGAATCTTCTCTTAAAAAGGATTGGCTGAAGCCAGAGGAAGATGAAGCATGGCAAAATTTATAAAAGGTGATGTCGTAGTTATTCCATTCCCATTCTCTGATCTCACCCAAACCAAAAGACGTCCTGCTTTAGTCATCTCGGCATTAGAAGGAGATGATGTAATTCTCTGTCAGATAACAAGCCGAACCATTAGAGACAATTATGCTATCCTGCTTGAGGATAAGGACTTTAAAACTGGAGAATTAAAGCAGTCGAGCAATGTGAGACCAAACCTTCCTCAAATATTCCTTCCTTTGTTATGCTTATTGTCTTACGGATAATCACTATCATCTATTTATCAAAACCTCTTTAGATAATATAAGCCAGGGAATGCACTATCTGAATGCCTCTTACACCAACTATTTTGCTGCTAAATATATTTATTATTAGCAAATTAATCCAAAAAATGATAAAATAAAAACGATAATAGATTAATGATTAATATATCTTTTTCTTTATTTTAGGGTAATATATTATGAGATTTTAGTATGTTTTGCTTATTATTAAAAAATGCAAAGGAAACAATATGCCAAACAAAAATTATTTAAAAGAAATTACACAACAAATTGTAAAAGAAGTTGCTCCTGATAAAATTATCCTATTCGGTTCCCGAGCAAAAAAGAAACAGAGTAAAGAAAGTGATTATGATATTTTCGTGTTGAAAAATGACCTTACTCACAAGAGAAAACTCGCCCAGAGGATTTACCTAAAGCTGGATGTAGATGTTCCTGTTGATATAATTGTGGAGACTCCTCAAAGGTATAACCAATTAAAAGATAATCCTTTTCTAATATATAGTGAAATTGCTAAATATGGGCGGGTAATCTATGAAAAATAGAGAAATTATCTTAAACTGGTTAAAAAGAGCCAGAAGTAATTTAGAAAGAGCAAAGATGGGAAAGGTCACTCCAGGGATACTTTATGAAGATCTATGTTTTGATGCCCAGCAAGCAGTTGAAAAATCTTTGAAGGCAATATTAGTTAAACTCAACCAACCTTTCCCTAAAACCCATTCTATTGGAATATTACTTAAACTTATTGAAGAAGCTGGTGTAGAAATACCCAAGAATATTAATCAAGCCAAACTGCTTACTGCTTATGCAGTAGATGCCCGTTATCCTGGTGATTATGAACCGGTAAGCAAAGAAGAATATAAAGAAGCCTTAAAAATTGCAGAGGATGTCTTCAAATGGTTAGATAATATTATAAAGTTCGAAGAATAAATAAAGGGAACAACGGAATAACTTCAACACGGCTCGCTGTGTTTCTACTAAATACCAATAAAAGAATTATCCTCTGTTAAACTTAAAAGAAACAGTAAAAGAAACAGGGAGGGTTCTCTGTTTCTTTTACTTGTAATTTTATTTTAAAGAGTGCTGGTCTAAAATAAGGGAGGAATTTATAATATGATAAATTTAAAATATTCTCTGGTAATAGAAGCCACTAAAGACCCCACTTTTTTTACTTTTTATTCTCCTAATATTGAAGGATTTACAGGGGTCGGCCATTCAATAGAAGATTGCCTTTATCAAGCAAAGTGGGGGATGGAAGAACATTTAAAATTATTAAAAGAAAGAAAATTGCCAATTCCCAAAGAAAATAAAAACCCAGAAATAATTATTCGAAATGAAAGAAAATTAAAGGTTGCGGTTTAGATAAAGAAAAAAGAGAAAAAAGTGATGGCTCTATTTTTTTATAAAAAAAGAGGATTTTTAAGGATTTTATAGAATATTAAAATTAAAGGTTATCAAATAAAAAAATATATATAATATTGGTATAAAATATTATAAATAGTATAATTAAAAAAATTTGGAGGAAATAAAAAGTGAGCAAGAAAACTGAAATTTATAAAAACATTCCACTCATTGAAACGGTTTTTGAGATCAGATTTCCAGCAGAGCCAGCGATCGAATGCAAACGGTAAAAATATACCAGGATGAGGTTTTATTTTTTGCAGAAAATGAAAATCTTAATGTTTGCGGTACTGGAGAAACTTCCCAAGAAGCATTAGCGGATTTGCGTTTACACATTTTACATTTTTATAAATATTATCGAGAGCTTGATAAAGAACAACTTGTAGGAGATGCTGTAAGATTGAAGGAACTTTACCATAATCTGCTTATTGAGGGAAAATAATGCAAGTTGATAAAAGAAAAATAGAATCAAGTCTTATTAAAAAAGGATTTATTAAAGATGAAACTCATCATACATATTTTTACCATGAATATAATGGGAAAAAAACCGGAATTTACACTTATACTTCCCATGGGTCTAAAAGCAAGGTTTGTGGGAATCCACTTTTAAGCATGATGAAAAAACAATTAAAAATAGACACTATAAATCAAGTAGTAGATTTATTTGAATGCCCTATGACCGAAGAAGAATATAATCAGATTTTAAAAGAAAAAGGTCTGTTAAAATAAGAGAATGATATATATTTAAATAAAATAAGGACAGCTTGGGCTCAAGTTGCTCCCCTATGTTTTAAAATAAAAAATAGAAAGGAGGGTACAATTAATGTTTAAGGAATTTAAGGAATTTGCCATGCGGGGGAACGTGATTGACATGGCAGTAGGTATCGTCATTGGTGCTGCCTTCGGTACTATTGTAAAATCACTTGTTTCTGATATCATTATGCCGCCTATTGGTCTGCTATTGGGCAAAGTTGATTTTGCTAATCTTTTTGCAGTCTTGAAACAAGGTGAGACAGTTGCTGGTCCCTATGTTTCTCTTGTTGATGCTCAGGCAGCTGGAGCAGTTACGATTAACTATGGTGTGTTCATAAATACACTCATAAGCTTTATTGTAATTGCTTTTGCTATATTTATGGTTATCCGTAGTATGAATAAGCTCAAGAAAAAAGAAGAAGCCCCTTCGGCTGAACCAACAACCAAGGATTGTCCATTCTGCCTTACCAGTATTTCAATTAAAGCTACACGCTGTCCACATTGTACTTCTCAATTGGCGGCAGAATAAACAAAAAGAACAGGGGACGGTTATACTAGCTCAATAACTTGGTAACTTTTTCTAACTTTTTATAAGGGGTCTTATACACAATTCTTGCAGGTATTCTTATAATAATTATCCTTATTCCTATACATTTGTTAATAAGTGTATAGTATTTGGGAATTAATGTAATGTTAAGTATTATGTTTTTTGATTCAAAAGGAGTAATGAGATTGCCGCGTCGCGTCGCTTCCCGCAATGACATATAACCCTTTATTTGCAAGGCTTTCAGACCCCCTTCAGGAATACCCCAAAAACGCACGGAGAGTGCCTTTAAACGCACACAAAAATTTAAAAAATCGGCAATTTACTACCCTGATTTTGGGGTATTTTTGCCTCCCCGAAATTCTGAAACCCTTATAAATAGCCATTTTCATTTTTTGAACATCCGAAAATTCAGTCAAAAAAGAGCGATTTTCGAGGGGTAAAGTATAAGTTGAGCCAAAAAAATGCGCCTACGAGCGTTTACAGCATTATTCTCTTAAAACCCTTATGATATAAGGCTTTCAGAAGTGCGTTTTTAGATAAATCTTGCTTTGTAAGGTAAGCAGATTATCTAACCTATCCTCAGACGGGTCGGATAAATCCGACCCCTAC
>JBBRDV010000116.1:0-4343 GCA_038203565.1 Atribacterota bacterium | reverse complement strand
TACAACTACCCCTAATACAAAGCAAAAAACAAGATTCTCCAAACTAAAGACGGTATAAAAAATTGGCTCTAACAAAAAGTCTCCACTGGACATTCCCTCCATAGCCGCAGTATAGTCGATACCGACAACAGAAAAAACTTTGGTTAATATGCCACCCAGTACAGTGCCAATGGCACTACCGATTACGCCAATAATTGCTCCTTCCATGGTAAAGAGATACAATATTTCTCTGCTACTCAAACCCAGGGCACTCATCATCCCAATTTCACGGGTACGTTCATTGACAATCATAATCAGTGTATTCACCAATACAAAACAGGCTAACATGATGATAAAAATATAGACAAAGTTATATATTTTAGTAACAATTTCAAATAGCCCAATGAGTTCATAATCCTTATTCCAAACCTGCAAGATATATTTCCCGGATTCATCTTCCCGGGAAAACAGTTCATTGAGACCGGGTAAAAGCGAAGCTGCTTTATATTGATTTGAAGTAATCAAAAGTAATTCTGTCACCTCGCCAGGCATCTCCAGAATCCTCTGGGCCTGGTCCAAAGGAAGATAGAAAATAGTATCATCCAGCATCTGTATAGAACTTTGAACCTTCCCGACAATCTGGAAAGTAGAACCTTTGAAGGAGCCAAAAGGGGTTGTATATAAAATGGTGACTTTATCCCCTACTTCACGGTCTATTTTTTCCAGTAGCCCGGCCCCCATAACGATTTCTCTACTACCCAGCTCAACCATTCTTCCTTCGATTATTTTTTCATCTATCTTGGTAAATGCTATTTCTTCAGTAGGGTCAACTCCCCAGCCCATCATTCCTACTAATTCATCCTCCATACTAACCACAGCACCGAATTTAAGTCGTGGAACTACCTGTTTTACCCCTTCTACCTGCTTTAATTTTTCAATCATTATTGAGGTTCCTTCACCATTAAATCCATCTAAAGCATAATTTAACGAAAAAAGACGCTCTTTTAGCTTATATTCTTTATCTATCACCCGTATATGACCGGCTTTATAGTTGATATGATTTTCAAAAGTAGATTCTATCATTCCGCTGATTAACCCCCGGGCAAAGACCACGGCAATAATGGCAACCGCAATAGCAATAGCAGAAATCGATGTTCTAATCCTGGATCTTGATAGATTTTTCTTGGCTAAATTCCATAAAAATTTCATTTTTTACCTCCCTACCGATGGTAGATTGCTTTTACCGGATCTTTATGTGCTGCCCAATATGCCGGTACTATGCTGGATAACAGTGCAACCATGACGCTTAAAATAAATAAGAAACTGAAGGCAGGATAATTCCAGGTTCCATAAATTTTATAGAGAATGGGAATGCCATATTCTGACATATCTACACCCATATAGCTTAAATCAAAACCATACTTCGACATCCAACTTACTCCTGCAAATCCAATTAAACATCCGGCTAATCCACCAAGGATGCCTATGCCGGTTGCTTCTACCATAAAGACAAAAACAATTTCCCACTCTCTCATTCCCAAAGCTTTCATCATGCCAATTTCTGCCGTTCTTTCCAGGGCAGACAGGATAACATTATTAACAATTCCTATCATACCAATAAGAAGAACGACTGATAGGATAGTCGCAGCTCCGCTCTTCTTGGCAGTACTTAAAGCTATGACTGTTTCAGCAGATTTTCTCCAGGAATAGGCATTCAAATCCAGGTCTTTATTTTTAAAACTGTCCATCAATGCTTTAGCGATTTTATCCTCATCTCCGGAAGCTGTTTTCAAGGCAAGCAGACTAACCCCATTACCTAGGTTTAATGCTTGTTGAGCAATATCTAAAGGAACAAAAACAATTCCGTTATTAATTATCGGATTGGGCGTGTTTAACAGACCTGCAATTTCCACATCGATGGTATTAAAGGTATCTTCTTTCGTCCTGATAAGAAGTGTAATATAATCATTAATTTTTAAATCCATCAGTTCAGCCAATTTTACTCCTATGACTGCTTTTGATTCACCCGGGGCAAACATCAAACCTTCAATGATATAATTTTGGGTAGCAAAAACTTCATTATATTGCTCAGGAGAGATCCCTAAACCCAGGACCACTGCTTCATCAATCCCGTTATTAAGGTTAGCCTTAAATCTTAGTTCAGGAGATACTCCCAATATTCCATCTATGTTTTTTATGCTGTCTACTGTATCCTGGTTTAAATAAATTAAATTTTCTAAAGGCAGCTTTTCTCTCTCTTCCCAGTATGCAGGATGAACCACCTGAATATTCCCGGTATCATAATTCTTTATATTGCTAAAAGACATTTCTTCCATACCGCCCATAATAGAATCCATAAATAAATAACCGAAAAATGCAAAGGCAATCACCATAATTGTAATGACATTTCTCCTTTTCTGACGGGTTAAATTTTTCAAGCCGAGTTTAAAACTAAACACCTTTTACCCCCTCCTTTCATCAGCAGAAATCATACCATCCTTAAGATTAATATATCTATGAGCATATTCCATGACCATCGGGTCGTGGGTAGAAAAGATAAAAGTAGTGCCTAATTCTTTATTCATCTTCACCATAATTTTTACTACATCGGCAGCATTTTTAGAATCCAAATTGGCAGTTGGTTCATCTGCTAAAACAAGCTTGGGTTCTTTAACTAAAGCCCGGGCAATGGCTACTCTTTGGCTCTCTCCGCCGGAAAGTTCGTTTGGTCTTCGATTCTCCAATCCCTTAAGCCCCACTTCTTCTAATATTTTTAATACTCTTTCTTTTACTTTCAATTCTGAAGTATGGTCAATCAGTCGGATAGCAAATTCTACATTTTCATAGGCAGTCAATACCGGAATCAAATTATAACTTTGGAAGACAAATCCGATATTAAACCTTCTGGTCATGGCAAGGGCTTTCCTGGAAAGATCGCTTACCTTATTTCCGTTTAAACGAATTTCCCCCTCTGTTGGTGTGTCCAAACAACCTATCATATTGAGAAGCGTGGTTTTTCCTGAACCGGATGGACCAAAAATAGTTGAAAATTCGCCTTCTTCTACTATTAAATCTACTCCTCGCAAGGCAGGTACTTTTATTTTTCCCTGTTGATAAATTTTTTTGACTCCTTTTAGTTCGAGTAAAGACATTTAATTTTCCTCCTTGACTAAATTCGAATGAATTAAAGATTCCTTTTTATATTTTAATTACTCATCTGGTTAATTTACCTTAATTCTCTTTAATTATTTTATACTTTATTTTATTTCGATTTTCTTAATCCTTTCACCGGTTTATTTTTTCATGAAAATAATTTAAAATATTTCGATTGACAATTTTAACCGTTCCTTCTTCGGCTCCAATAATTCTTTCTATAGCATTTTCATAAACCTTGAATTCTTTTTCAGCTTTATCCAGATTTTTTGGATTTTTATCACTTCCCAATATAAGGTTAGGAATCCTTTCACTAAACGTATAAGCTATTTCGAAAATCAACCTGGCAGCTTCATCCGGGTATGGTGTATTGAATGCTTTTTCTTTTATGCCCTGCCTTATAATTTTGCTAAATTCAGGTGCCAATATCTCTAGGCTACTCCTATATATTTTAAATCTAAATAATATATTTTTATCATCATAAAGCACCTTTAGCAATACTTTTAATAATTCTAAATTTTCTAATTTTACACTTCTGGTCACGGCATAAGCCCTGTTTAGCTTGGTAATAGCATCTAAATCTTCTCTATCTACAATTTTTTTGACTTCTTCTAAAATCTTTTCACTTAATCTTTCAATCAATGCATCCAATAAATCTTCTTTAGATTTGAAGTAATAATAAAAAGTACCTTTTGTTATTCCCATTTTTTTAATAATGGCTTCAACTGCCGTTTGTTCATATCCCTTGGTAAAAAATAATTCTTGTGCTGTATTGAGAAATTCCGTTCTACGTTCATCGTGTTTTTTGATGATCCTTGCCATAATTATTTCACCTTTTATTTCTTGACTGACCGTCAGTCTATATATAACATATTTTTTATTTCCTGTCAAATTTTTTTCGTATCGCATATCGAGTATCGCGTATTGCATTATGAAAATAGAAAAAATCAGGGAAAATAAGAAGGATAAATATAACGTATTGCCTATAGAAATTCAGTAATGTGTAGTATGTAATATGTGATGTGTTTTGTAAGTTACGAGACGTAGGGCTCAAGATGCAAGTGGAGTCCATGCAATGCATCTTTATAGCGTGAAGTGTATAATGCAGTAATGTGTAATAAGTGATGAGTCGATGCGATAGAATTTAAAAAACAGAAGACAGAAGTAAGAAATTAATTAGTAGTAATAATTTTCAGTTTACCAAATACTGC